>JBGTEU010000670.1:0-2032 GCA_041747595.1 Bythopirellula sp. | reverse complement strand
ACGACTCAGCGGCTCGGCTCATGCCCCACCAGCCTTTCGAACTTCCGGTGGCTTTCGATGCCAACTTATCGGGGGTCCAACTTTCTCGTTCCGTGACGTCGGCAAAAACCTCGTGAGGAGAAATGTGACCAAAATGCAAATAGGGCGACAAACCGCTGGCGACTTCCTGTTGCGGTTGATTTCGGGCGTCGGCATAATCGCGCAGGCGGTCATCTAGAAAAAGTTGCAGCTGCTTGTGAGCCGCCTGCTCGCCTCCATCGAGCAGAGCGGCGCGAACCGTATGATCAATCGGGAACTCGCCCAAGTTGTCCGCGCGTCTTGCCAACTCATCGACGGACTCTGGTGCCCAACGCTTGATTATTTTTTCTGGCAACGCGGTTAGACGTGGCAATTTGAGATCCGCGAGTGGCTCGGCCTCGGGAAGTTCCGCCAGATGGGTTGTGAGTGTTTTCTGTAAGAATCGCCGAAAGTCGAACGCTCGGCTAAAAACGCGTTCGGCGCTGCGCATCGGCAAGAGTCCGTTGGAGTCCGCCAGTTCGAACCGCACGGGGATTTGTCGCGCCGCGGCGGCGATCATCCGTGGCAGGAAAAAGCAAGGAAAATCGTCGCTGACAACGACGCAGGCTCGCGCGGCCAAAGCGGCGAGCAAACCAGCGTCGTCGCCGGGTCGTCGTTCCAGATAGGGATAATAAGTCGCCGGGGAATTGCGGAGCGCCGCGCCGTTGTCGGCCATCCCTTGTATGACGAAGCGGTGAAGGCGGTCACTCGCCCAGCGATAGTCACAGCGCAGCGCCTCCAGCACCAGCAATGGTTTCTTCAAGGCGACGGCCCAATCGACGGCGCGTTGCAGGCTGAAATTCCAATGGGTCCTGCGATTGGCAATCATCCAGTAAAGCACGAACTCGCCGTCGTGCCGCGCTTCCTGGGAATTCATGATACGCAGGCGGAGTGCGGGAACGTTGCTGGGGATGGAAAGTTCAGGCATTGCGGGTGAAAAATTGACGGAAGAATTGGCCAGTTCTCTCTTGTGACCGCAAATCTGTTGCCCCATTAACCGGATAACTTTCCCCCCGGCTTCTGTGCGGCATGTTCGGGGAGATGTGCGAGTTCGCACGCCGCAGCCGATGCAGACCGGCGGAATCCTCAAAATTCTCGGCGAATTTCAAAAAGTCCGCCAGTGGCCTTCAATTTGCTTTTTTGTTGAGTAAGTCGAGTCAGGCTGCGGAGAAGTGTGCGACTGGCTGCAGATAACTTAATACCCATTTCCCTGGAGAGTGGAGGCTCTCGCCATGAGTACTGCCATTGAACGATTGAATAACCTGCGCGTCGAGCAATTGATGGCACGCGATGTCGTCACTCTCCACGAAGATTCTTCGCTGGTCGAGGCTGCCAAGCTCTTGCACAACTATGGAATCACAGGCGCACCCGTCGTCGACGACTTTGGCCGTTGCGTGGGCGTACTCAGCGCCAGCGACTATGTGCAATCGAAAAGTGAGGAGTGCTGCAGTTGCGTAACCCATGTGGCGACTCATGCCGATCGCACGGGTTTGAATCGCGCGGAGGTGCTCGACGACGAATGCGTGCGAGCCCATATGTCGCCCAAGTTGCAGACCATTCGCGAACATCGTTCGATCGTGGATGCCGGACGGATTATGTGCGAGGAACACATTCACCGATTGATCGTGGTGGATCGGAAAGGACGCCCCGTCGGCATCATCTCAAGTTTGGATATCGTCTCCGCGCTCGTAAATGCCCCCAAGGATTAGTTTTATTTTCAATGAAAGGCGACTCTTATGGCTACGATTCCTCGAACACCGCTCGATAGTTTGCGCAGTTGGCATTCCGAGGAAATGCACCCGGTCTGGTTTCGCAGTTTTGCGAACACCGAACAGGAGAACCTCGTCAAAGACGATCTATCGGCTGGCTATAGCGTCACTGCCGTCCTTGTCTCGGTGGTGGCACTGGGATTTGCGCTGATTTGCGGCAGCGTGTTGTGGATCGTGATGTAAAGCCGACTATAATGGAACACCTA
>JBGTEU010000669.1:0-4059 GCA_041747595.1 Bythopirellula sp. | reverse complement strand
GATCGAGCTAGAACAATCCTTCCCGCTCCAGTAAAGGAAGAAGATCCCGGTGGTCGTGGTCTTACGTGCTGTCGCCAAAGGCCGTGGCCACCGCGTGGCGCAGGCGGCTGTTTGCGGGTTGGTTCACCAACTCCGTGAGTTTTGCTTTGATTGTTTGTCGCTCTCGACAATGGGTCAGCGCATCGATCGCCGCGACTGCCGTGTCGTAGTCCCCTTCCGCGACGAGTGAAAGTAAATGTTCGACCGCCTCGGCGGTGCTTAACAAGCCGATGGCCGTGAGCAACGTTCGCACGTATTCCCGGCTTGTCGTCCGCAGCAGTTGCGTCTGCAAATAGGGGAGCGCCGCCGGGAGTCGCGTTTCGCCGAGTGCGATGGCCGCTTCGGAGGCCAAATCTTCTGATGGATCGGCGAGAAACGGCGCAACTCGGGGAATGCCGCCGTGCGGATCGATTCGCAACAACCCCGCGAAACATTCGCCCATCACTTCGGGCGCCGGATCACCGAGCGAAATCTTGAGTCGCAAGAGCAACTCGCTTTCAGGCCCCCCGCCGTGAGCAATGGCCCGCGCGGCACCGGCGCGAGCCGTCTTTTCGGGGTCGGCCAGCAAATCGACAAGCAGGCTCATTGCACGAGGATGGCTCTGCTGAATCAAGGCAAAACCACAAAGGGCCCGCAATCGGGCGGCACTATCGGTCTCCCCTCCCCAACCCGGTTCGTATTGCCGATAGTGAATCCCCTTGAGAAAAAATTCCGCGTCGTAGTAATCCAATTGTCGCAGGGCATCGACAATCTCGGTCTTGGCCAAACAGCCGGGATCGCTCTGAGCTTCGCCGGCGAGAAAGCGGTCGTAGGCCAAGCACAGTTCGCCGCTCAGAATTTTGTGTTGCTGTTGGCCAGCGAGTCGCGCCGCCAGTTCCACCGTGCGATTGTTGGCACTGGCGAGACCCTGTCGTAACCGGGCTTCCGCGTCGGGATGGTGGGGATTGGCCTCGCATTCGCGAAGGGGTGCCATCTCGTTGGAGGTTGAACCCGACACGTGCGTTTGTCCTCTTAATAGCCGTAACGCTCGATGTAGTCGGCCCAGCGCTCGCGAATCACGCGCCGCTTCTCCTCGGGCAACTCGTACTGGTTCGGGCGATAATTCTTCACCTCGGCCAAATGCTTTTCGAGCGCCGGCTCGATGAGCGCGAAATCCCCCAGCTCCAACTTCGCATACAAATCGCGCACGCACTGCATGGGATTTTGCACCAGATCTTCGTATTTCAATTCGATGAGCTGATTCTCTGCTAAAAGTTGTCGATCCGACTCAAAAGCCGCGTACATTCGCTCGAGGGTCGAAAGCACGAATTCTTCGAGCCACTCTTGATCGCCGAGGGATTGAATGCGCTGCACCTCGTTGAGCGACTTCCACAAACCCAACGTCGAAATGAAAAGCTCGTAAGGGTCCCGTACGATGTGGACAAACTTCGCCTGGGGATAAAGCTCTTTGAGCGTGCGGACCCGAGCCGTGTGGGGCGGCGACTTCACCACAATCCGCCGCGGGTCGCGGTAAGTCACGCGACGAAAAAAACTGTGCAGAGCCTCACGCCATTTCGCACGGTCGGCTTCGGACAATTCGCTCAGATCGAGATATTCCGTGTCCGCCGGCCCCCGCTTGGGGAACAACATGGAAAGATAGGGCGTCGGCATGCCCAAGTTGCACAAGGCAAATTCGTCTTCCTGGGGTCGCTGCCAACCGGCCGCCATGTTATCCATCGGACGCCGCTTGGGAATCAACATGCTCGTGAGCGGTGCGAGCCAGCTCTCGGTAAAGACAAAATGGTGCGGCACGAAACATTGGTAGGTGTCGGGAAACGTGTGATTCGGGTCGCGGATCAAAAGTTCGTGCAAGAACGTTGTGCCGGCCCGCCAATGCCCCAAAATAAACAACGGCGGCTTAGTAATCTCGACTTTCGCCACGCTCCGCGCGTAAAACAAATTGTCGAGACCGGCCAGCAAACTGTTGAGGCCTGATACAATGGTAATGCTCGCGGCCGTGTGCAACTTGGTTAACGAAACGGCGAAATCGTTGCGAGCCAATACGCCGAGCCACGTAGAGAAGCGCATTCCATGCCAGAACCGTGGCGTGTACCAGGGCACCGGGTTCTTAACCACGCGTTCGCGGCGTGGGGCAGCCAGTCGCTCGGAGATGACACTCATAGTGTAGTAGGTAGGTGAGTAAGTGAGTACGTGAGTAAGTAAATAGGTGATTGCATAGCTCACATACTTGCATATTTACCTACTCACTCCATCCCCGAAAAATTGGGAGGTCTGTCCGGCAACCGCGTAGGGCCCCGTCTAAACGTGAAAACCATCCGCAGCAGACCAAACATCATCGCCGCGAAGATCGCCCCTCCCACCACCAGGCCCCACCACCTCGGTGCGGGCGATGGCTGTCGCAGCCACGTTATGGTGGCTCCCAACACCACCGGAGTATAACTTTGTTGTTGGGTGGTTGTCTCCCCATCGGTTTCGACGATCTTGCGAGATCGATACTGCCACATCTTAAAAAACACGCCGTCGAGCCGCACTTCCGCGTGTATTGCATCACCCGTGGGGAACTCCGCTGGCAGGGACGTCACACAACACACGAGAGGCAAGTTTTGCGAATCGCCCGTGAAAACTTCCAATTCGAAGTATTCTCGAAGTGAATCCTTGGCTGCCAGCAGGGTGATATCTTCTACGGCAATCCGTACCGCCCGCCGAGCAGTTCCCTCGATGCGAACCAACTCGCCGACTTGCTGCTCCGGATCCAAGAACAAGGGTGCCACCGACGACAAGCCTCGCGCGGCTTGCTCTTTCACCGCCGCGGCGATTTGCTTGTCGATTCTTGTTAGGGGTGAATCGCTTGAAGATACGTCGCGGTTGATGTTTTCGACGGTAAGAGCCGCGAGTTTGGCGGCGGGAACTTGCCGAATCGCTGCCAAACACGAATAAAAGGCGACTGCTTCTTGGCCCTTGTCGGGCGAGACAAACGGGGACCGCTGCACGATTTCTTCCCACAGCGACGCATCCATGCCGTGCTGGGCCAACAGGAATTTTCCACTCGCTATACCCGCCGTCGGAAACCAACGAAGACGCGTGGCGAGAAATAAGTAATCCTCGCCCGCACGGAGCAGCACACCTCGGAAGGAGACCGGCTCGGCGAGCGGTTGCGTCACATCCCAACGCCGCGGAATTTTCAGAGCGAGCACCGTCAGTTCTTGGGAATCGTTGGCTTTGACGCGACAGCGATAAAGTTGCGTTACTTCCAATCGCTCGGCGATTGTCGTTGGCAGCGGCAACGTTTCCACACGATTAACGGTGCCGGCAACTTCGAAAAGTTCGCCAACGCTTTGCGAAGAAAATTCTAGTTGTTTCGGCAACGTCCAACGGGCGAGATCGGCCTCGTCGTGCTGCTGTAAGCGTCGCACGAGTTGGGCGAGAATTTCCCAATCGGCGTCGGTCAACCCCGTGGGAGATACCGCGGCGATTTTGTCGGGCCCCACGCCGGCGATTTCCAGAAGTTCGCGGAAGCCGCCGCTTTTCGCCTCGGTCGATTGAGCGTGACAAAGTGTCACGCACCAACATGCCATCAACCATCCACTGATCATGGTACGTGCGATTCTCATGGCTGGCTCTCGGTAACGTCCGAAGGGAGTGAAATCACCATGTCGCGATTACCCAAAAAAACGGGCCGCCGCGTGTGCCGCCATGCCAACCAACCGACAAGGGCTGCGAACGCCATCGCCGCCGCGATCACTCCAAAGACATTGCGGATCGAGGTTTCGGCCCGCGGCCGTTTCACGATGGCCACCGGTTGCCAATCAACAGTTTTCGCCAAGATCACCGGCGCGAGTCCCAAGCCTTCCTTCCAAGAATACGACCAATTCTTGAAAAACATACCGGCCACGGTAACCTCACTGCGAATCTCCTCGCCACGAGGAAATCTGTCGGGCAATTCCAACGCGTACACAACGATCGGCCAGACCCCACCCCCGGCGGGACGAATCACCAACCGGTGATATGTTTCCAGGCCGG
>JBGTEU010000668.1:0-2580 GCA_041747595.1 Bythopirellula sp. | reverse complement strand
GTCGGCCATCGCCGCGGTAGCTTGGCGGATGGCAGTCTGTTCGAGCGCGTAGTCCCGCTCGATACCCTGCACATCGATCGGTGCGGGTAAGAGCAGCAACAAAGTTACGACAATTCTGCGCATGAAGGTTTACTCGGCATCCGCGTCGACCGCGGGCACGCTTGTTTCATTGGGAATTTTCAAGCTCACTTCGAGAAGTTCTCCGTCACGCAACAGGCCCACGGTCATTTCTTCGCGCTGGTCATGATAAGAAAGTTCATCGGCGAGCGCGCGACATGAGGCGACTTGCTTGCCGGCAACAAAAATCACAAGGTCGTCGGCACGCAGGCCCGCCAGGTCGGCGGCAGAGTTACGCCGAACTGAGTCGACATAGGGGGGCGTCAGCGGCAACACGTCGGGGATCAAGCGAATTCCCAACAATTCCGCCGACATGGACTCTTCCGGCAATTGCGTTGGAGCTTCCAATTCGTTTGAGCGACCGGCGAGGATATTTTCGACGCTCCCGGTAAAGCTCGCCGTCGGCAAGGCGTAGTTGAGCCAAGTCCCCGTGACGCGGCTCTTGAGCTCCTTGCCGAGCAATCCCAAAAGCTGCCCCTGCCAATTCACCAAAGCCCCCCCCGCGGCCCCAGGATTGTTGGAGTAGGCATCGACCACGTAGACCTGTTCGCGATTGTGGCTGACAAAAGACCCACGGCGTGCGTCAAGCGGCGCGAGTGCCGTGATCGCCCCCTGCAACACGCTCACCGGTTCATCGCCCCCGGCAATGCCGTAAAGGTTGCTGAGTGCCAAGACGCGGTCGCCCACTTGTGCCGTCACGGGTTTCTGCAAATCGAAGAACGGCAAAGTTTCCTCATCAAGGGGAAGTTTTAACAGTGCCAACTCACGCAGGGGGTCCGTGCCGACCAATTCAGGCGCGTACTTGCGGCCATCGTCCAACACGACCGCCAAATCATTGGTGTCGAGGACGTAACTCAACACGGTCAGAACGTGCCCCTCGGGCGAAACGAGAATCCCCGTTTGATAGGCTTCGAGTTGGCGAAGTCCCCCCGCTCCGTAAATTTTCACGACTTTGTTTTGAGCTTCACGGATAACGTCGTGCAAGTTTTGCTCGGCCGCTTGTGCCCACTCTCCAAAAGCACAAAAGATGGCGAGTAACAAAAAAATTCGTCGCTGCAGCTTTTCGATCAATTCGTCTCCTCCCGTTTCGTGGAAGAAGCTTCTTCGAATCGCCAATCGGTAATTCGCAAGTCGGCAAACTCTTTTCCGGCATGAAATACTTGCCAGCGACGTGGCAAATGCCGGCCGTCGACGTCCGAGAATTCCGAGAAATGCACGACGCAAGAATCCGCCTCGTCACCAGAGAACATTTCCAAACCGACGAGATCGCCGTCGTCGGGTGAAAACAAGAGGCGGAATTCGATGCCTTCGTGCAGACCCACCAGGCAATCGACCAGCGCGCCATTAGGCCCCACTGGCAGTTGGCCCAGATAAAAGACTTCGCCAAAACGCTGTAAACCCTTGTCGAGAATACGCTGCCAAAGATGAACCGCCAGCAGAAGCCCCCCCGAACCCGGTGGGCTCAACTCACGAGCTAAATCACTCGAGAACAACGCCCCCGACTTCCCCAGGGGTAAGCGAATCTCTCCACGCAAAGGTCCGACCGCCATCTCAAAGGCTTCGTCATTCGGAAGCCTACCGGCAATTCGCCATTGAGAACCGCTTTGCTCGAGCGAGTTTTTGCTGCGATAATTGTCCCACAACTGCTGCTGCCGTTGTCGGTTGTACCAATAGTTGGCATAGCCGCGAACTTCCTCGTAACGTTCCTTCACCGCGGCGGGCATTTGGGGTTCTGGCTTGAGTAAATCGTGCAGGTTCGGCATCTTGCCCGGCGTCTGTTCCTCTTCCTCGTTCGGGTCATCCTCCTTTGGCTTTTCACCTCCAGGGGGTTCAATCGGATTCTGCTCTTGCTGCTGGATCATGTCGACAAGCTGCGCGTGATCGTGAACCCCTGGGAGCCGCAAAGTCACATTGTAAATTTGGCCTTCGCGTTGGAAGGTGAGTGGTACGGTCCAATCGCGCGGATAAGTCCCCAACGCGGTTTTTAGTGCGTTGGCCGTGGTGATCTCGCGACCCGCGAATTCGACGATCTGATCGCCATAGCGAACACCGCGGCGATAGGCGTCGCTCGTCTCGAGAATGTCGTCGACCACCACGCGACCAATTTCCGCTGTGCTGACGGTGAAACCTAACGAAGCATGATCGACAATGCGGCCCGCTTCCAGGTGCGACAAGAACCGTTTGATCTGATTGATTGAGATCGCATACCCAACGCCGACGTTCACACGGCCACGCTTTTCAAAAGAACCGCGTCCATTAATGCCGATCAATTTTCCCGCGGCGTTGAACAGCGCGCCGCCGGAGTTGCCCGGATTGATCGCCGCATCGGTCTGCAGGCAATCCGCGTATTCCAGCAACGTTCCCGCGGGATATTGATAACGATGCACTCCCGAATTCATGCCGTAACTCACCGAAGGGGTGAAATCATCTGCGAGCGAAAAAGGATTTCCCGCGGCAATGGCC
>JBGTEU010000667.1:0-2612 GCA_041747595.1 Bythopirellula sp. | reverse complement strand
TTCTTGATCACACCAAATGTTTGGCAGATTTATGGGCACATTCGAGGCGAGTTTTGTTCTCCGCACGTCGGCCTTTCGCTTGAGGCTCGGCAAGAGGTAGTCAACGATTTCGCTTAAATCGTTTTCTTGCCGGCACAATCCCAGCAGGCCTGATTCCAAGCGGCTGACGTCAAGTAAGTCGTCAACCATCGTGTTGAGATCATCCGTGCGGTCGTCGATGACGTTGAGCATGTTGGTTTGCTCGTCGTTGACGGGGCCGACCACGCCGTCGCGTATCAGCGAGCAATACTCCTTGATAACCGTCAGGGGAGTGCGAAATTCATGAGAGACATTGTCGACAAATCGCTGTGATGTATCACACAATTGCTCTAACCGGCGATTCTTCCCTTCCAGCAGGCGTTGACTTTCGGTGTATTGAATCACCAATCGCTGGTTTTCCATCTGAGCTTCGTGCCGTTGAATCGCATAGTGGATCGCCCTTCGAAGTTTGTCCCCCCCCACGGCCCCTCTGCCGAGAATTTCCTGCTTCGAAAGAAAATCCTGCACCCCTTGTTCTAACGCTTGGAGAGCTACGTTTTCGTCTTCGAGTGCAGTCAATACGATAACGGGAGTCGTCGGAAGGTGCTCCAGCAGTAGCCTGACCGCCTCGAGCCCCTCGGCATCCGGCAGTGATAAATCGGACAATACCGCCGTGAATTCTTCGCGGGCCTGACGAGCGATGACTCCTGCCAGTTCTGCTTCGCGCTCAATCACGCAACCAGGGAAGAGCGTGGTCAGCACACTGCTAATTAGCGAGGCATGCCCCAGATCGTCTTCGATCACAAGGAATTTCACAGTTTTGCCCCTTCCCGCGAAATGATGGTTGATATCCGTTTCACATGTCGTGACGATAATCTTATTCTTCCTGTTTCTTCTCCAGCGTGATATATCGACTGATTTGATGCACAAGCTCGTCTCCGCTGATGGGCTTGCGGAGATACTGGTCCGCTCCAGCCATCATCAGGTCGTGCACCAATTGAGGATCTCGCATCCCCGTAAGTACGAGGATCGGCACTTGGGCCGTTTCGTGATTGGCACGCAGGCATCGCAAAACATAGCGGCCATCGCCGTTGGGCATCGCCACGTCCAAGATGATGAGATCGGGGTTGCCGCGAATCGATTCCCAGATGCCTTGCATACCATAATAGGCATGGTGCATTTCGACGTTATATCGCCGCAGTCGCATTTCGATGGCACTTTGAATGCCAGGATCGTCGTCGATGCACAGGATCGCCGGCGTACGAAGCGGAGCATTCGGGTCGGCAGAATAGTGAACTTTACGAGGCAGTCGGCCATCAACTACAAGCGTCATTGGAGTAGCTCCTGAAGGGCTGGATGTCATGCCGCTAATATTGTTGACGAGCATGACGAATAACTACACGTCTAGTATTAGGACTCAATTGTCCTCTAGGGTTACCGAAATTATTCGGGCAGCTTTCGGCTGCGGTTAAGACCCCAATCGCGGTAGTAAATCCAGAGTGAGCGAATTGTTGCTGCGTCCGTGGGAACGCACTCATTGGCGCTCAATTAAAGCGAATTGTTTTCTGTTACAAAGATAGCTCACAGCGGAGCCCGAAGAGAGTAGATTTTCTCGGTTGCGCAAAGTAATCACCCTACATGCGGACGAGAAAGGATCGTTGCAATGGCTTCTCTGCAAGAAAAGCGACGAGCGAAATTGCAGTTCGCGGTTGCCGGATCAATATCCCCGCCAACCTTCAACTTCAACTTGATCTTCTCAGAACAGATTACTTTCATGCCGAGGCTTACCCGACGTGGATGTGGGACAGCGCCCGTGTCGGCGCGGGAGCCGCACCGATTCGCACCGTGGAGGGTTGGCTCGAAATCTACCACGGTGCCGACGCCCAGAGCCGTTTTAGTCTCGGTGCGCTGCTGCTCGATCTCAAGCTGCCCAGCAAAGTGCTCGCCCGCTCGGGGGAACCTCTCATGGAACCCTCTGCGGACTACGAACCGACGGGCTTCTTCGGCAATGTCATTTTCACCAACGGCCACTTGGTGGTCGGCGATGCGCTCACTATCTACTACGGTGCCTCGGACAGTGTGATCTGCGGAGCGCGGTTTTCCCTAGATGAAATACTTCAAACTCTTCGCAAAGCTGTTGTATGAATAGACTCCGGCACGTGTATCAACGCTTTCTCTCCTGTCCGCACAACGAGGCCTGCCGCTCTTTGGGTGCCGTCGAGGAAGCCCCTCCGACCGAAACACGAATTCCAGATCTAGCGGGCGAATGAGCGGACACAAACAAACGCTGCTTTGCAATTCTGAGAGCGTCCAAACTCTGTGGGCATCAAGATAAACAAGGCCTGCCGAAGACGGAGACGGACAGTTCGCTCGGTCGACACGTACTAACGGCACTTTTAAGTCGTCGGTGCCGTAGGCGGCCTCCCTACATCAGCCGTTGGCCACGGCCCCACGGCTGTAGAAATCCTGATCGCGTTCAGAGGATTCCCGATAAGCTAACCACGATCTTCCTTGCGTCGCCCTTTGCTGCGGCGGCGTTCCTTGGCAAGCTCCATGCGTCGGCTGGCCGCCTGTGTTTCGCTGTCCTTTTTTGC
>JBGTEU010000666.1:0-4464 GCA_041747595.1 Bythopirellula sp. | reverse complement strand
TGCCCTCGAATGACAAATGATCCTTATCGCGTGATTGATTGAAACTGAGCCTTTCACACGCTACAATGCGAAGTCGGGTTGTTTCAACGCCTGCAGGCAATTCGCCCTATTCCTGCAGCTATATAGCGTACGGCGCGATGGTCTGAGCTTTTCCACTTCATGAGAGACATCACGTTCACCATATTACCTGAAGATATTGACGCCTTAATTTATGAGAGAGTTTCAATGTTCGATAAAATCAAGCCCGGTCACATTTTACGGTTCGGTACGGATCCGGATGGGATTGATTCGCCTAATCCAAGCGGAGCCACCGGTACCAATGACAATTCGTTAGAGACTCTTTGGCCGAATACAAGCAGTCTGGGTCGTGTACGAGTCTTGTCACATCCCAGCGGGACTATTGGTCCGATCGCTGCAGACGTCGCCAAAAAGCTGAGGAGCGGGTTCAGCCCAATGCGAATGGCGAGCTATTCACCTGTGGGTCTGGAAAAGACTCAGGCCGATCGGGAAATCGGATATCAAAACTGCGATTTCGTCGGTTACACTGACGGAAAATCGCACTATATCAACAGCGATAATACAGTTTTCAGCAAGGATTTCACCGGATGCACCATGGTTGTCTACAAGCAGGGTGGTGTGCGACGAGTAGCACACTCTGCGGCCAGCCCCGTACCGCATATGAACTGCCGACATGCGTTCATGACTACACTTCAGGGGAATGGTGCCGCCTTGATCGGATGGTTCAAGCCCTACGTGGAAGCGGATAACGAGCGCACCTCGTACACCTTCTCGGTGATCCAAAAATACATTGGCGGTAGAGCCTCTCGACTAACCACCTTTGGCGTCATCACCTCTGATAATTTGGCGTATTCTCTCGACGCGTTCAAGCCCTCGGTCGGTACTGGCTTCGGCGCTGGCGATTGGGTGGTCACCTGCATCGCGAGATGCCCCCTGGACACGAGCTGGGTCGTTCCGTAGTCGTGCGACCTAAGAAAGACGCTGAGAAAGGTGGCCATCCAAAAGCCGAGAAATACCAGAATGCTTCTGGACGGTCTTGCCTCTAATGGAAATGGAATTTTCCTGAGTTTGAGTTAGCATCACTCAATTAAAGGAGACTTTCCATGTCCAGACAGCGTAGAAATTTCACAGCTGAGCAGAAAGTCGACTTAGTTCGTAGGCACCTCAAAGACAAAGTTGCAATCAGCCAGTTGGCCGCTGAGTTGGGTTTTCAACCTAACCAAATCTATCAATGGGTTGCCGCGGTGATGGCGCAGGCCGAGAAGGCCTTTCAGGTGAAGCCAGGTCGGCGATCAGGCAGTTTACAAACAAAGATTGAACAATCGAAGGATCGTCAGATCAAGCGACTTCAGGAGAAACTTCAACCTCCCTCGACGTCGGGATGTTGGCAGCGAAAATGAACCGCGTGACCGTGATGGAGGAACTCGGCTTTGAATTCTGGAATCGCGATGCATTCAACCTGCAACTCGGCTAAAGCCGCGTTCAGGTTCTGAAGATGGTCCTCACTGGCCAAGATCACGATATCGTCTCTGTCTTTTTCGCGCCGAGACATAGATGATTCTCTTTCAACGACCCTGGCCACTACTGCTGGTCATTCTAGCCAGTTGGATCAATCGCCAACAGCAACAAAGAATCCAGTACTTGTAAACCGAAGTTGCAGTGCTCAAAGAGCACATTGGCCAGCATCGCATCCGGCTTACCGACAACCAACGTCGACGACGGTCCGTCAAAGGGAGATCCTTGGCCGCAAGGCTCTCGATAAAATCTGTAGTCTGATCGCACCCGATACCATCCTCAGGTGGCATCGACAACTTGTCGCCCAAAAATGGGACTATTCCGATCGCTGGCAATACAAGCTGGGTCGACCACGAATCCGTCAAGTGATCGTCGATCTGACGGTAAAATTCGGGAATGAAAATCCCACGTGAGGCTTAGATCGGATTCAAGGCGAACTCGCCAAAGTTGGCTATTCGATTAATCAAATCACGGCTAGGAGCAGGGCTCCGCAGCTTTTCAGGTTACACCAGTGAAGGCAGCTAATAATGTTCGTAGGTTATTTGTTGTGCCGCAGCCTCTGACGCTCTAGCCCGACTTCCAGAAGCAAGCCAAATGACCAGTACATTAAACAGCTAACACACGTCGTCCCAATTTAGTCGTAAGTATGTCGTGTATCCTCGAGAAACCATGGATATTTTGGATGGCTCTTGTTGCACCGAGCGCTCATCGAACCTCGATCACCAAGTCGCCAATATCATCGAAAGACTCCATCAACATATTAGACTCTTTATCTTTATTTGCCTGCAAACTCGGTAGCTCTGATTCCTCGGCCATTGACCGATAAAACCAGTCGATCGCAGAAGTACCAAGCTGTGAGCCTGGCTGCTTCGTGCCTGAAGTCCCGATTCGATCACTAAAGGCAAAACCCAACTCGCGATAAGCAGAATCAACGCGGTCGGATCTGCGACTTGTGTCATCAGACCTGTGGACTACTGGCTGTGGAGCCATCTCATGGGCAGATAGATCGAGACTGCTCGGATTCAGACCACCGTTCTTCGGACGATCATCGTTCAAGCCATCCGAAAGCAACCTTTGACCGCCTGAAGTTGCCGACGCCGGAATGGTGATAATGGTTAATTGTGCGCCTACATTAGGTCGCATGGCTGAGATATCCGCGAAGGCTACCGTTCCATTCTTATCGATATCGACCGTGCTGCTGGCATTGACCGTACTTCCCACTGCACCACGAATCGGCGTGATATCCGCAAAGGAAACCGTGAAGACCGATCCAGAGGGACCAGTCGTTTCTCCCAACAAGTGTCCGATGTAATAGACCTCCGGTGCCGCCAGGCCAGTATTGGCGTTGGCCTTGACTGACACGCGCAACCAGCGATTGGCTATGGCGTTGTCGGGCTAGGCGATCGACACGCGGGCTGGCGATCCAGGGATAACATTCACCGAGGATGGGGCTGGGGCGCTGGTCCAACCTCCCACTGGATGGGCTCCCAGATCAAAGGCTCCCGTAGGGCTCATCTGGAATACGAAATCGGCGGAGGTCACTGTGCCTGGCAAATTCTGAATGTCAAATACCAACCCGTTGATGCCCCGAGATGTGTTAATCAAATTGTCGTATGTCAGCAATGTAGGCGCGGCGCCTTCTTTGGCCAGTACCTTACCGGTGTCGATAGATGAACCGGAGCCGCTATAGCCCACATGATTGACAAAGCTACCAACGATTGTCGAACTTGCAGTCGCTAGCTGAAGCTTTAGTATGGCAGCCCCTTGAGTAAAGACTTCAAACGTATCTGGGCCGATTGCTTCATTGGCTTGTTGAGTCCAGCCGGAGCCGATGTTCACCACATCGCCCGCGTTGCGGCGGACCACGAGGGTGTTGCTGTGCGAGCTGAGGTTCAGTACTTCGCGTTGGTTCAGGGTCAGCGTGTTGTTACCGCTGCCGGTAATATCGATCTGTTCGATATCGACGATGCGGTTATCGGGAAGAGTGGTTAAGTTTAAGTGATGTCCGCTGCCGTCCAGACGCAACGTATCGAAACCGGTGCCACCGACGATGCGTTGGAAGTTCAGGTCGCTGACGGCCAGGATATCATCGCCACGACCACCCAGAAGAACATCCGCTCCACCGCCGCCCACCAGAGTGTCATCGCCGTCGGCTCCGTTGAGGATCTCGGCTGCCGAGGTTCCGGTGATCATATCGGCAGCGCTGGTTCCGAGGTTAGCAGGCAGAATCGAATTGGTAAAGTTGTTTCCCCCAAAGATCACATAGCTGTCACCGGCATCTATCTTGGCATTCCCCGACGCATCTGCAAAGAATGCCCCGACTACAAAATCGTCGAAGCCGTCGCCGTTGACGTCCCCGGCGCTGCTCACCCTCTGGCCGCTTTGGTCCCACGCATCCACGCCGAAGAGGGTGATCCCAGCGGAACCCAAGTTGGCCAAATCGATCGTCGCGGGCAGCGACGCGGCCCCAAAGATCACATAGCTCTCACCGGCATCACGCTTGGCATTCCCCGACGCATCGCCTCCCCATGCCCCGATGAGCAGATCGTCGAAGCCGTCCCCGTTGACGTCCCCAGCATTGCTCACCCTACGGCCGCTTTGGTCATTCGCATCCGCTCCAAAGACGGTCGTGCCGACGGTGCCCAAGAATGCCAAGTCGATGACAGTCAACAGTTGGCGATTTTCCAAACGCTCAACCAGCAACCGCCGTAGCCGTTTCCTTTGCACTCCACGATGCAAATCTTGGTACTGTTGCCATCGGCGAGAGAGGCTTGTAAATGTGCGATGAATGACCATGCTTCCCTCAAAGTAGATGTTGGTCTTTCAGCTTTTCTTGCTGATCGCCAGAACGAATACGACTAGATTCCAGTCATGGTATCCTAAATGCCCAGCCTTTGTTTAGTTTATCCTCCAAAACTAGACATTTACTTT
>JBGTEU010000665.1:0-4981 GCA_041747595.1 Bythopirellula sp. | reverse complement strand
GAAGACGTCGTCGAAGAGGCCGTGTTTACGAATGTGCGGATTGTTGTTCCCGCGCCGGCGGACTTTGTTCCTTATCAGGATTACATCGGCAGTAACCTGGAGGTGATGGACGTTGCCACCGGCGAGCGGCAGATCGTGCATCAAGTCGCCGATTCGCTGCAGGCCCCCAATTGGACCCTTGACGGTAAATCACTGATTTACAATCGCAACGGCCGGCTGTATCGCTTTGACTTGGCGAATCATGAAAGCAGGGAGATCGACACCGATTTCGCCTCCAGCAATAACAACGATCATGTGCTTTCGTTCGACGGCGACATGCTCGCGATCAGCCATCACCCCGACGAGCATGATCGGCACTCCGTAATCTACACCGTGCCAACCACCGGCGGCACGCCGAAGCAAATCACCGCGGGCGAATATCATTCCTATCTGCACGGTTGGTCGCCCGATGGGAAGTGGCTCGTCTTCACGGGGGGCCGCAACGACAATTACGACATCTACAAGATTCCCTCGGCGGGCGGCGATGAAGTCCGACTCACGACTTACGAAGGACTTGATGATGGCCCGGAATATGCCCCCGACGGCGAGTCGATTTATTTTAACTCGATGCGTAGTGGCAAGATGCAGATCTGGCGAATGAACGCCGACGGCAGCGACCAAAAACAAGTCACCGACGACGAGTACAACAATTGGTTCCCGCACTTTTCGCCGGGAGGCAAATCGATCGTTTACATTGCGTTCCCGAAAGATATTGACCCCGCCGATCACCCATTTTACAAGGACGTGACGCTCCGCTTGATGCCGGCTGAAGGTGGCCCCGCGAAAATCATCGCCTATTTGTACGGCGGACAGGGGACGATCAATGTCCCGTCTTGGTCGCCCGACGGAAAGCAAATCGCGTTTGTCAGCAATACAGTCGTCGAATAAAAATGCGCAAGAGTCACTCTCAACTCCTAGCCGCAGGCGGCAGCCCGAGGTTCCACGAAGGTCCACCGTCGGCTTCCGCCTGTAGCTACTATGAATCTCACTCAGACACCAAATGCACCACATGCGCGCCGGGGGCCATCGGCGCAGAGATTGTGTCGCGGCTCGTGACTTGCTTTTCTGGCCCCGCGGTATGCGCGGCGGAAGAAACGGCAGCACAAAAGTCGGCTGGCCTCGCTCCGCAATATTGCGGAGAATCGAGTTTCCATGGGGTCAGCGGTCTGTACTCAGTTTAGAGATTCCCCTCTCGCTCGGGGACCTTCGTCGAAAACCCTCAAAATATTATGCCGAATATTTCAAAATTTTCCGCCGAGCAATTGCTCGCTGCCCTGCGGCGAGTGCATGATCGTATTCGCACGGCGGTCGTGGCTGCCTGCGAAGTGCAATCGTTCGAGCAGCTTTGCGGCACGGCCACCGTGGCGGCCGGGGATACCGTGTACGCGATCGACCACATCGCCGAGCAAGCTTTATTCGTGGGAATGAGCGAAGAAATCGCGGTGCATGGTCCGGTGGTGTTAATCGGCGAAGGGGTGCCGGAGGGCCAGGTCGTTTTGCCCCGAGGTGCGGCGGAAGCGGACGCCGCTTGGCGGATTATCGTCGACCCGATCGACGGCACACGAGGGTTCATGTTTCAAAAACGGCCCGCGTGGATTCTCACGGGTGCGGCGCGGAATCGGGGACCAGCGACCAATATGTCCGATATCGAAGTCGCCCTGCAGACGGAACTACCGCTCGTCAAGCAACACTTGAGCGATTCGTTCTGGGCGATCAAAGGGGAGGGGGCCCATGCCGAACGGACCAATCGCATCACCGGCGCGAGCGAACCGTTCGTGCCGCAACCGTCCACGGCGTCAAAGGTCACCCACGGTTATGCGACCGTGTGCAGTTTCTTTGCCGGCGGGCGAGACCTGTTGGGGGGAATTGCCGATGAACTTTCGCGGCGGCTGCTAGCGGGGAATCAGCCGGGCGAGACGCGGATTTTCGAGGATCAATACGCTTCGACCGGCGGCCAAATCGCGGGGCTCCTCATGGGGCAAGATCGGTTCGTCGCCGACTTGCGTCCCCTCTTGGCCAGCACACTCAACGCACGAGGCGTGGCGCTCCCCCATTGTTGTCATCCCTACGACATTTGCACGAAGTTGATCGCTGAAGAACTTGGCATTGAATTCTGTTTACCCAATGGGGAGTGCATCGAGGTGCCGCTCGATACCGAAACCAACGTCACGTGGATAGGTTACGCCAATCGCGAATTGCGAAAAACTATTGAACCGGTGCTAACGAGCGTTTTGCACGATATCTTGCCGTAAGAGAAACCAACCACCACCGAAAACACTGTCGAGGCATGCCGTGGAGGTGATCTCAGTACAACAGCTCTCACGCCATTACGGCCAACGTCGGGGCATCGACGCTGTCGACCTTTCCGTAAAGAGCGGCGAAATCTTTGGATTCTTGGGGCCCAACGGTGCGGGTAAGACGACTACCATTCGCATTCTGCTTGGACTGCTGAAACCAAGTCACGGCACGTCACGGATCTTCGATCTTGATTGCTGGGCGCAGAGCGCCACGATCAAGCAACAGGTCGGCTATCTCCCCGGCGATTTGCGATTGTATCCCTGGTTCACCGGCAACAACGCGTTGAAAGTGGTTGGCCAGGTTCGAGGCCAGGAACTGCAAAGTCATGGTCGGGAACTGTTGAAACGATTTCACTTGGACGGAAGTGTTCCCGTGCGAAAGATGTCGCGGGGAATGCGGCAGAAACTTGGCATCATGTTGGCCCTTGCGCACAAGCCGCAACTGGTGATTCTCGACGAGCCCACCTCGGGGCTCGACCCGCTGATGTGCGATGAGCTTTATCGCTGCCTGCGTGAGCGCGCCGCCGAGGGAGCCACCGTATTTTTTTCCAGCCACACCTTGAGCGAAGTGGAATTGCTGTGCCAACGTGTCGCCATCGTGCGCTCCGGCCGCATTGTCGCCAACGAATCGATGGAGGAACTACGCCGCCAAGCGCATCGAGCGGTGATGTTGCGTTTTCGTGGTGACGCGGCAAAAAGTATCGAAACTCCGGACTTTCTCGAGATCGAAGAACGGACGGGGCAAGTCTGGCGGGGCGAGCTCATCGGCACGACCACCCAATTCATGGCTTGGGCCGCCACGCAACCGCTCGAAGATTTGGCGGTGAGTCCTCCCAGCTTGGAGAGCTTGTTTCGGCGGTACTACGAGCGCGAGGAGGAGTTGGCGTGATGCGAGGCCTGTTACGAAAAACGCTGCTCGAAACCTGGGTGCAGCTTCTGCTGTTTGGTTCGGCACTTTTGTTAGTGGCCGGGCTGCTGACCATGATGTTGCCCCAATTGGAAGAGGGATTGAACCAGGTGCTGGTGACGCTGCCGTTCGTGCGGAAATTCATCCAGGCCCTATTGGGAGACGATCTTGGTGCAAACATCAATTCCCAATCTCTCCAAGCGATCATTTGGGTCCACCCCACGATCCTTGCGCTGGTTTGGGCGCAAGAAATTGTCTTTTGCACGCGCGTCCCCGCCGGAGAAATTGATCGTGGCACGATCGACGTCTTGTTGAGTTGGCCGGTCTCTCGGCGAAAGCTTTTTTGCGCGGAGTCGATGGTCTGGCTCGCGAGCGGGGTGTGGCTCTGCCTGATACTGCTGGCCGGCCACGTCGTGGCCCGTCAGGTGGTTGTCTCTTCCACGTCCCATTCGTGGCGGAGCGTGCTGCTCGTGTTGGGCAATCTCTACAGCATGTATGCGGCCGTGGGGGGAGTGGCGTTTTTCATTTCGTCGCTGAGCGACCGCCGGGGACGTGCGATGGCCACCGTCTTCGGCCTGGTGCTGGCGTCATTCCTCCTCAACTTTTTGGCCCAGTTCTGGCCGTCGGCGGAAATCCTGGCCCCGTTGGGAGTTCTCAACTATTACCGGCCCGCGCAAATTTTGGCGACCGGCAGCGTGCCGTTTGCCGACGTGGCAATCCTCTGGGGCGTAGCGGTGTGTGCCTGGGTAGTGGCACTAGAGACGTTTGCCCGCCGCAGTATCTGCACGCTTTGATGCTATTCGCGTCGATGCCGTACTCATGCAGATACTGGGCGAGCTGAAAAAGATAGAAGATAGAAGAATGATTGGTTGAATGATCTCCCTGCTCATCATTCATCGCTGTATTTACTATCCAACCATCTTCGCCATGTCGCGGCACTCTTTGGCGCATTCACGGCAAGTCTTCGCGCACTCGGCCATGTGCTCGTCGTCTTCAACGCTCTCGCACGACTCAGCGCACATGTCGCAACATTTCGCACAGCACTCTAGCATCGGCCCGGCGAGCGGGCTTTGCCGCGCGCAGAGCGAAGCGCACGCGCTGCAGCATTCGGCACAATCGACGCAGAATTGGGCCGTCTTGGCATGTTCCGACTTGCCCTCGCCCACTTGGTTCAGGCAGTGCTTAAAGCACGATTCGCACATGAGCTGACAATTGGCACACGTGGCGGCGCACTTGGCCAAGTGGTCTGCATGTTCACCGCTCGGGTTGGTTACTTGGAAAGCAATAGCAGCCACGGTTAACATCGTTAACATGGGTAACTCCTTGTTCTTAAGGATCCAAGAAAGCCGGTGACTAAATACCAGCAAGAACCGATGGGCTTTTGCAAACCCCGTGCCGAGATGAATTATGCCAAGGACAATTGGAGATGAAGCGGAACCCTCACCTCTGTCCTCCGACCTCTCGCCTCTTTATCAAGTGCCCCAGGCAGGATTCGAACCTGCGACCTGCGGTTTAAAAATTCCCATGAGCATTTTCAACGCTTTGACCATGCTTCACAAGCCTCGGTTATTCTTAACTCAGTTGCGTTGCCCATCCTTCGACCATGCGTTGCTAAGATGCAGATTTCTGAATTAGTGGAGGGAATGTTAGTAATACAACATCTAGCGATTGCCAGCTAACACCACGGACAAACTCATCTTGAAACCCAAGAATGCAA
Organism: Bythopirellula sp.; assembly: GCA_041747595.1. Lineage (GTDB taxonomy): Bacteria > Planctomycetota > Planctomycetia > Pirellulales > Lacipirellulaceae > Bythopirellula. The sequence goes on along the minus strand of JBGTEU010000665.1, from coordinate 21 downwards.
AAGCCCAGTACTAACCAGAAA
>JBGTEU010000664.1:0-2967 GCA_041747595.1 Bythopirellula sp. | reverse complement strand
CCCCGGTGGCACCATCTTTCGCACTGATGTCGAGGGGAAGCTCGTCGAATTGGTGGTCGGCGGGCTGCGGAACTCGTACGACTTTGCGTTCAGCCCCGAGGGGGAAATTTTCACCTACGATTCCGACATGGAATGGGACATGGGTGCCCCCTGGTATCGGCCAACGCGGGTGAATCATGCGACTGAGGGTGCAGAACTCGGTTGGCGGAGTGGTTGGGCGAAGTGGCCCGAGTACTATCTCGACAGCTTGCCCGCCGCGGTGGATTTGGGAGCGGGTTCGCCGACGGGGGTGGAATTCTATGATCACAAGATTTTCCCCCAGCAGTATCAGGGGGCGATGTTTGGGTGCGATTGGGCAACGGGCCGCATCAATTGCATCAAGCTGGAGCGCAAGGGGGCCACATATCAGGCCAAGAGCGAAGTCTTTATCGCCGGACGTCCCTTGAATGCGACCGACGTCGCCGTGGGTCCGGATGGTGCGCTATACTTTTGCACGGGTGGTCGTGGCACGGATGGCGGTATTTATCGTGTACGGTGGACCGGTGCGACACCACTCGAGGGTCAAGAAACAGGAATTGAACTGGCAATCCGCCAACCGCAGATCGAAGCGGATTGGGCGCGGACCCAAATCGTTGGCGTGAAAAACACGTTGGGTAATCAGTGGGAAACGGAACTCTCGCGAGTTGCGTTGGATGCGTCGCGGAGCATCGCCGATCGCCGGCGGGCGCTCGATCTCATGATGTTCTTCGGCCCCCGACCCAGTGAGCAATTACTGCTTCAACTCACTGCGGACGCGAATGCGGAAATGCGAGCCAAATCCGCACGATTGATGTTCACCAGTTCCAGCCCAGCATGCGTCGAGCGGCTTGGCGAATTGCTCGCGGATAGCGATCCCTTCGTGAGGCGCGTGGCTTGCGAAACATTTATGCGGCAGGGGACACCCGCGTCGACTGCAACGCTCGTAAAGCTCTTGGGCGATGCGGATCGCTTCGTTGCGTTTGCGGCGCGGCGAGCGCTTGAACAACAACCGCCGCAAAACTGGGCACGGCAGGTTCTCGACGATCCGAACGGCGACGCTTTTTGTCGCGGCTCGGTGGCACTCTTGGCTGTGACTCGTGACCCGGCTGCCGCGGGTGCCGTGCTCAAGCGGTGCGAGACGATGATTGCCAGCAATAGTTTGAGTGCGGAGCAATTGGTCGATGCGTTGCGAGTGTCGCAACTGGCCCTCTCGCTGGGTAAGGTGCCTCCGGAACAAGTACCGTCTCTCGGTAACGCCTTGCTCGCCCGTTATCCCACGAGCAATGTGGCCGTGGATCGGGAGTTGGTGCGGCTGTTGGTCTACCTGCAAGTACCGGGCGCGGCTGAGAAATTCGCCGCCCAGATCAGCGGCGACTTGCCCTATGCCGACAAGCTGCACATCGGTGCCTATGCAAGCCGCTTGGAGGCGGGTTGGAACATTCAAGCGAAACTAGCCGTGATGACTTTTTTCGAGGAGTCGCGGTCGGTGAATGGCGGTTACAGCGTGACGGCCTACACGGAGAATTTTGCCCGCGATTTCTTTACCAAATTTACACTGCCCGAACGGCAACAGGTGTTGGCTGCCGGGGAGCGCTGGCCGACTTCCTCGTTGTCGGTGCTCGCGAAACTGCCTCCGCAGCCGCCGGCGGAGTTGCTCTCGATACTGCGCGATCTCGATGGCCGCGTACAGCCCCTTTGTGCCAATAGTGACGATTACCGGCGATTGCGGGTGGGAATCTTGGCCGTGTTGGGGCAAAGCGGTGAGCCCCAGAGCAGCGAGTATCTACGCACGATTTACAGCAACGAACCCGCGGATCGTCCCACGATTGCGATGAGCCTCACCCAGAATCCGGAGGGCGAGAATTGGCCGTTCCTGGTTGATTCCTTAAAGACGGTTGACGGCCGCGTGGCGCAGGAAGTTTTGAGCTCGCTCGCCAAGGTGCCACAACGCCCGAAGGAACCGGAGCCGTTCCGGCAAGTGATTTTACAAGGCTTGCGGTTGGGAGATCAGGGAGCAACGCTGGCACTCGCGCTGTTGGATCATTGGGCAGGACGGCAACCGGCGGCGGCCTACGACGATTGGCAACAGCAACTTGCCGGTTGGCAGCAATGGTATGCGACGAATTTCCCCGCGGCACCGGCCGCGGAATTGCCCCAGGATGTGGCAGGCGACAAGTGGAGCTACGAGGAATTGCTCTCGTACTTAGAAAGTGACGTCGCACGTGCCGCCGATCCAAAATTAGGACAGATGGCGTTCGGGCAAGCCCAGTGTATCAAATGCCATCGCATGGGGGCCTTGGGCGAAACGCTGGGTCCTGATCTCACCACTGTATCGCGACGTTTCCAACGGCGTGAAATTCTGGAGGCGGTTGTCTACCCCTCGCACAATATTTCGGACCAATACAGCAGCAAGGTAGTGATCTCCAATGGCCGAACCTTCGCGGGGTTAGTAGTTCCCCGAGGTGACCAAGGGGTGACGGTGCTGCTGGCCACTGGCGAAAAAGTGGAACTGACTCACGCCGAGATCGACGAGGTCAAGGCGAGCAATGTGTCGGCGATGCCGACGGGATTGTTAAACAATCTCACCCTAGAACAGGTGGGACAACTGTTTGCCTATCTGGAAAAAGGTGGCGAGCTCACGGAACTTGCCCGTGAGCCGGGTTCGCAGCAGCGGTGATGGTAGACAGCGCTCACGGCATCGAAGCATTGCTGGCTAATCATTTTTGGCTCGAGAACGTGAAATTCGCGAACAGGGCGTCGGTTACGATGGGTGCCCCCAGCAGGCGATTGATCCGATAAAGAATCTGCCGACGGAATCGCTTTAAATCGGGGTCGAGAAAGTCGTAAATTTCCGTCGCCCGCACCGCGACGATGACTTGTTCACGCAGGCGGTGATGCCACGCGTCGAGTTTCTTGAGCATCTTGCGATCGGTCTTGGGATCGAGCGTC
>JBGTEU010000663.1:0-2366 GCA_041747595.1 Bythopirellula sp. | reverse complement strand
ATTCCTCGGCAAACTTCAGGAGACACCAGACGTCGATGGCAACTCCTTGTTGCACAATTCGATGATCGTCTACGGCAGCGGCAACGCCGACGGCAATCGCCACACGCACTCCAACCTGCCAATCATCCTGGCCGGCAGCGGAGGCGGCACGCTCCAACCGGGCCGCTACGTGAATCACGGCTCCCGGCCACTGTGCGACCTGTTCCTCAGCCTCGCCGACCGCATGGGAGTAAACGACCTCACGCGCTTCGGCGATTCGACGGGGCGATTGAGCGACGTGTGAGATTTATAGCAAGTTCACTGCCATGGCGACTCGCAAAACTATCTCGCGGGTCCTCGAATTCTTGCTTGCGGCTTCGATTTTCTCCTTGGGACTTGCTTCGATTACTTGTTTTTTAGACCGGGAAGAAATCAACGCGGCCATCGCTTACCGAGAGAATCCATCTCCTGCGAACGAACAAAATCTCAATAAGCATCGATGGAATGTCTGGAAGCATCGCGCTAGATTCGCTGGCCTCATGTTTGTAGGCATAACTATCCCTGGTTTACCAGTTTGGCTTTTGCTCTCGAAATTAGCTTCTCAGGAATAGACCGCCTCACGGTGAAGACAGTGCTTTGGGTGCCAATCTCGACTGCTTCGGCGATTCGACGGGAGACTTAGCGGACGTGTAGGCATTTAGCCGCGGAGTTCGCCACGGCGAACGGCGGGGCTAAATAACACTACTCCGCCGGCACGTCTGCTGGTCCAACGCTTTCGCCGGCAACGCCGTTTTCTTCTTGCGGCACGCGAACCACCGCCGTCAGCGTGTCCCCTTCGTCGAGCGTCATGATCCGCACACCCTGCGTGTTGCGGCCAATCGGGTTGAAGTCGCTCACCTTGACGCGCTGAATCTTGCCGCGGGCGGTCATCATCATCAGCTCGTCGGTGTCGTCCACGCGGACGATGTCGACCACGGGGCCGTTGCGATCGGTCGTCTTGATGTCGCGCACCCCCTTGCCGCCGCGATGCTGCGTGCGGTAGCGGAACGAGCTGCTGGATTCGTCTTCGGCCTCTTCGATTGCTTCGATTTCACTGGCGTCACCGCCCGCTGCTGCTTTTTCAGAAACTGGGGGCTCGCCAGTGGGCTCGTCCTCGGGAATGGCGTTCGGACCGAAGGTGGTTCGCTTGCCGTAGCCTTTGGCGCAGGCCGTGAAGAGCGTGGCGTCGGGATCGGCCACGACCATGCCCACCAGCGTGTCACCCTTTGTGAGCGAAATCCCCTTTACGCCGCTCGTGTTGCGGCCCATCGGGCGGGCATCCGACTCGTTGAACCGGATCGCCATCCCCTTCGCCGTGGAAAGCACCACCTCGTCACCCTTCTTGGTGATCGCCACTTCGACGAGCTCGTCATCCTCGCGAAGCTTGATCGCGATGATGCCGGTCTTCATCGGCCGGCTGTATGCTTTAAGTTCCGTCTTCTTCACCAAGCCTTGGCGCGTCGCCATCATCAAATAGTGATCGGGCAAATCAAAATCGCGCACCGCCCGGCAGTCGGTGATCTTTTCGTCTTCCGAAAGGTTCAGCAAGTTCACCACCGCGCGGCCCTTCGCGTCCCGAGAAAGTTGCGGCAGGTTGTACACTTTTTGCCAATAGACCTTGCCCTTTGAAGTGAAGAACAGCAGGTAATCGTGCGTGCTGGTGACGAATAGGTGCTCCACAGGATCGTCTTCGTCGACCTTCGCGCCCTTGATTCCCTTACCGCCGCGGCGTTGTGAGCGGTACACGCTCGCCGGGGTCCGCTTGATATAGCCGTTGTGCGAAATCGACACGACCATCTGTTCTTCTTCGATGAGGTCTTCGAGATCGACTTCACCGATTTCCTCGTTGGAAATCTCGGTCCGCCGTGCGTCGGCGTGCTTGGCAATCAGCATTTCGCAATCTTCGCGGATCATCGCCCAGATTCTCTGTTGATCGGCCAGAATGCCGCTGTAGTCGATAATCTCTTCCAGCAGCGACGCATGTTCCTCGGCAAGTTTTTCTTGTTCGAGATTCACCAATTGACCGAGCGTCATCCGCAGAATCGCGTCGGCTTGGACGGGAGTGAGCGAATAATCCTCGGCCACGCCGCGTTCGTCTTGGAACTGGGCGTAACCCTCGTCACCGAGCGCACGTTGCAGCAAAGCCCCCGGCGTCTTGATCGCCATGAGGGCCATCTTGGCCTCGGCCTGCGTTTTCGATGCGCGGATCACGCGGATCACTTCCTCGATATTGGCGTGCGCGAGCAGCAGGCCTTGCACCGTGTGTTTACGGCGGCGGGCGCGGGACAGCAGGAACTGCGTGCGCCGGCGGATCACGATGAACCGATGCCGCACGAACTCCTGCAGCA
>JBGTEU010000662.1:0-10513 GCA_041747595.1 Bythopirellula sp. | reverse complement strand
TTCAACAGTGGTATAAAGACCTGAGGAACCTGTTGATTCGACGATAAAGCCGAGAGCGAATCCTCCGTTGCCGTTAGGCTCGTAGCCGGTTGCCCGATTCTTGACCATCCGGTTTCTGTCATCAAGAAAATAAGTATTATTCATTCCAAGCGGCTTAAATATATTTTCGTCAGCAAACCCGCTCAAAGCCTTCCCGCTGACTCTTTCAACGATCTGACCCAGAAGAAAATAATTAGAAGCGTTGTAAATACGCTCTTCACCGGGTTGGTGATTGAGTTCTTTCTGGCTTGCTATCAATTCAAGGGAATCATCGTGTGTCAGGCGGACATTCTCCCACCGCATGCCGGACAAATTAATTAACTCGATGTAGTTGCGAACTCCGCTGGTGTGATAAAGGAGATGCCGGATTGTAATCGGATTTTGGTATCGAGGAACCTCCGGCAAGTGTTTTTGAATCTCATCATCAACGGAGAGTTTCCCTCGCTGTGCGAGAAGGAAAATACTCGTTGAGGTAAATTGCTTGGACATAGACATCACATTGAATACTGATTTAGTTGAAAGCGGGACATTATGCTCCAGATTGGCCATCCCATAACCGCGTTTGTAAATCAGCCGGCCGTCTTTAACGATCCCCAACGCGCACCCCGGCGAGTCTGGTTTATCCCATTTCTCAAACAATTTATCTACTTTCGCCGCTGTGGTCTCGTCAATAAGTGGCTTGGCATCAGGTGTTTTCGGCTCCTGCCCGAAAACTCCCGGGATTGTGAAAGAAACAATCGCAACCGTAGTCACGACAAACAAACAAGCGGTGGTCATAAGTTTTTTCATAATCGTTACCTCCCAGCCGTCAGTTCTGATTCGGCCGGAGCACTTTTGGATCGAACATCCAGCCGCCCTTGAACACGCGCCAGATCTTTTGCGTGTTCTTGATGTCCTCGAGCGGATTGGCATCGAGCAGGATCAGGTCCGCCAGCTTCCCCGCCTCGAGCGTCCCGAGATGATCCTCGGCACCCACCGTTTTAGCGGCTTCCTTCGTCGCAAACCGCAGAATGTCGATCGGCGGAATGCCCGCTTCGTCGTAATATTCCAGCTCTAATTGAAGAGCAAGCCCTTGGGGCCCACGGTCGGTTCCGGGCAGGAAGACAATACCGCGTCGATATGCTGCCCGCATGGTGCGCAGACGTTCTGTCCACATGCCGTTCAACGTGTCGTCCGGGAGAGTTGAAAGGCCCACTCCAGTGCGCCGAAAACGGGTCGGGTCGTTGCGAAACGATATTTCGTCGCCTCCGGCGACGGCAAGGCCGAGGGTTGGTTCCCACGTAGTGCCCGCCGCCGCAAACATCTGCAATGCGTCGGCATAAAAATGACTTGAACTGGACCACCAGTGCGGCCAGCCCGACCCCCAGTGTGTGAATCCGGCGAAGCCAAGCGTCACTCCCTTTACGATCTCCTCGTGCGTGATGCCGTGAGCGACCACTGGAAGTCCCAAGACCCGCGCCTCATCGGCTGCAGCTCGCTTCAGTGGCCATGGTAAACGGCTGTAAAGCTTGATGAAATGAACCCCCTGCTCCTTCGCATGGCGAACAAACATCCGCGACTCCTCTTCGTTAGTAGGGTGCAACTTGCTCCAGTCCTCATTGCGACCCAGGGCTCCTTCCAAAATCCTCCCCGCGTAGAAGCATCGCGGAATTGCATCGGCCGTGAAATCGGACCTATCGGCATAGGCATTCTGTTGATCGAGCCGGCCGCCCATGTTCCGAACTGAGGTGACTCCGTAAGAAACATTCGCTGGTCCGCCACACCCGCCCCCGTGTCCGTGCATGTCGAAAAGGCCGGGGATGGCGAACCTGCCTCCTGCATTCACCTTTACAGTACCGACAGGAAGCAGACGATCCTTTGTCGATCCGATCCACCGGATTCGGCCGTTTTCGATCAAGAGCGATGTTTCGGCACCGAACCCGCCCATGGCGAAATCGAGCAAACGAACTCGCTCGAGCAGCATGGGCGGTGTCGCAAGTGACTGAATCTCCACCCGGATGGGTATCTCTTGCGGAGAGCCGCCTTTAAGTGGACTACGCCAAAGTTTGTTGCCGGCCACATAAAGCAACGCGGTACCGTCCGGCGTAAAGCTGAACTCATAGCCGTCGGCCTCGGAAAACGTTCGCGATTTCGACGGCTCTCCATTTCCTCCGTTCAAGGCCGACAAATGGATGCCGCCATTTTGTATCGGCTGTGCCACCCATTGGCCATCCATCTCCATGTCCAATCCATTCCGGACGGCGGGTCGTACCGCTTCCGGTTTCGCAGCTCCTTCCAATTGCAGCCGGTAAAAATTAGGCTTGCTTTGCGGAAACTGGGCCTGAAAATATAGCGTCTTGCCATCGCCGGAGAGATGCGGGTAAGGCTCCCAATCTCCGGTTTTTGGGTGCAGGACTCGCTTAACCAGGCTGACTGGATTGAACGCGAGGATCTCATGGTCGCACGCAGTCGCGGCGATCAAATCGCCGTGTTGGCTCCAAGATAGCTGCTCATAGCCGCACTCATTGGCCGGCGCCACCCTACGTATTTTCCCGGATTGGAATTCGAGTATCTCGATCGACCCCTTACCCTCCGCCGCTCGCGTGAAGGCCAGTTGTCGCCCATCCGGTGAGAACGCCGCGCCGGACTCTGTGCCGTCGCTCAGGACTAACCGCTCTGCTCTCCCACCCTTGAGCGGTTGTCGCCAGAGGCGGGCGAGTGAACGAAACACAATTTGCGAGCCGTCAGGTGATAGTCGTGGCTGCTGAATGGTTCTGACCGCAGTGGTTGTTCCCGGAGCGAGGGGCGACCATTTTGGAGGTGCTGTTGACTGCCGGATCTCCAATGTCACCTTGGCGCGGAAGGGAACCGCTTCGCGCTGGCCTCCGGGAAGCGCAACCTTCCATAGATGGCCGAGGTTGCCCAGATACATTTTTCCGTTATCCGCGGACACCGCGAAACCGGCGTGCTCGCCTGAAACGGGGAAGATGCGTCGAGCGACCTCCTCGGAAATCGGAGAAAACATTACGTCATGTCTTGCGTCAGCATCCGATCTGACATAAAACCCATCGGCTTTAGGACTTGGGACAACCGGATCCACCATGCCCTTAAACGTTTGAATCGTCGACACTCTGCCATTACTGTCCTGGGCTTCGATCCGCGTTGTAACGCGACGCGAGGGCACGAATGGTGCTGAAGCACTATCCAGAAGTGGCGCCTCGCTTTCCGAACTTGGTTCACGCACCAAGAGGCTCCAGCCCAATCGCCCATCCGGCAGATAAAAGGCTGCCCAGACATCGGCCTGCTTTCGGAGAGTTTCGGGCTCACCGCCGACGAGTTTGACTTGACGCACTTCCGCCGGTGGCCGTGGCATCAAACGATAGGGTTGCCATGACTCCCGCTGAAGCCGCAGATAGACCAGTGACTGGCCATCCGGCGACCAGGCCGGACGGTCCGCCCAGGTTTCTCGCGTCAATTGCCTGATCTCTTTGGTCGCCAATGTGAGAATAAAGATGTTGCCCTCGCTGCCGTCGCGGTCGGATTGGAAGGCGACGAGTTTGCCGTCGGGCGAGATCGCCGGGTCGTTGTCGTAGTACGGCCCGAACGTGAGCTGCTCCGCTTCGCCGCCCTTGACCGGCAGGCGGAACAGCTTGCCGAGCATCGTAAAGATCAGCCATTCACCATCCGGCGTCACCGCAACATCCGGCGCCGTGACCTGCGTGGTCTCAAATTGAATAGTCCGCCACCCATCGGCTTGGGAAGCGGTAATCGACCCGGCGGGCGATGGATTAGGTTTAACGGTCTGCTTCTCCTGTCCGAAAACCGTAGGGGCCATGAAAGTGACAGTCGCAACCGCAGTCACGACAAACAAGCAAGCGGTGGTCAGAAGTTTTTTCATAATGGTCTCCTCATTCAGGGACTGCTACTGCTTTCTAAAGCTCAGGTTTCTACGGCCTTCCGGCGCTATATTCAGCGTAAATCCTGATACCGTGTTTTGCTGGTTTCGGATGAACTTGACGATAGCTAACTGATTCGACGGAGTCGGGTACCAATGGATGAGACCGACTATGGAAAAAATATCCGCAACTGCTGGTGTCATCAGGATGTTTTTCCGTCCCATAACCTCCATAACTAATTTCCCGTCATTGATGCTCAGTGTATAAACCTCACCTGGCAAATCGTCGCTGTAATATTTTCCAGTCAACTCAACCAATTGAGCTGATGTTGGGGTCACACTTCGCACAAGGGTCGTTGTTCCGCCCGGACCAATTACTTTCATCTGCATAGACCAGTCGCCAATGGGTCGTTCAAAAACCATTTCGGAAAATATTGGAAATCCAATAGCCTTGAAACGGTTTTGGCCCAGATATGAAAGCTCCCGACGTACTGTTCCCCCTGCGTAATAGACTAGTTTGTCGCCCTCAGCGAAAAAGTCGATGCGTCTTGCTATGTTTGTTGGATCAACGTAGAGTCCGACCAAGGTGGCTAACTCTTTCTCCGGAATACTGATGAGATCCGGAACATCAGCTACGGCTACGGCTGCGGTTTCCCTTGCAGCAGCAACGGCGTCTTTTCGGGGGACCATCTCGTCGCGCATGGCAAGATGGTAGACCGTAGACGCCATCACAACCGCTGCCTGCTTCAGGTCGTCCAGGACGAGCGCGTCGTATGTGTCGATGTTGGTGTGGTGCGTCTTAGTAAGGTATTCGATCGGATCCTGGATGAATCCGAAGCCGGGTACGCCTCGCTCATCAAAGGAGTTGCTGTCGCTCCCTTCGTTGCGGTGCACGACGGCCACTACACCCAGGTCGCGCAAGGGACGGAATAGTTGTTCGAAGATCGGGATCGCGTACGGATTCATCTGGCTCGAGATCCCCCGTAGCCGTCCAGTTCCGTAATCCACGTTCAAGTATGCGCTGATCTTGTCCAGCTCGGCTGCATGAGCCTGCACGTACGCCAATGAGCCAAGTAATTTTCGCTCCAGCAGCTCCGGCTCCTCACCGCTCCAGAGGCCGATGCGAATGGTTCGACGCGGTCGGACCCCGATCGCTTTTAGGATTCGCACCGCTTCCAAAGCAATTATTGAACCGGCGCCATTATCCGTTGCTCCTGTGCCCATGTGCCAGGAGTCCAGATGGGCGCCGAGCATCACGACTTCCTCGCGCTTGTCCGTTCCAGTGATCTCACCAATGGTGTTATAGGCCATCAAGTCGTCCTCACGAAAACGGTTCTGGATATTGAACTCCAGGTTGACGGGTATTCCCCGGGCCGCATTGCGGTAGAGCAGCGAGTAGTCCTCATCGGCGAGCATGATGTTTGGCAGGGCTTCCTTCCCGCCCGCCTTGTTGAGCGAGCCAATCATATCGGCAATGATGCTCGAGCCCCGGATGATGCCGTCGGTGCGGCTGGAACGTACCAGAATGCCCAGCCCGCCGCTCTCACGCAGCGTGTTCTGGATTTCGAGAACACGTTGGAAGTTTGCGACATTCCAACTCGTTTCGGCTTCCCGCTGAGCCGGGCCGCGCGGCGCTTGCTGCGCCGGAGACGGCGGAGCAAGGAGATCTTCGAGCGACATCCGTAATGGCGGTGTCGCAACGGTGAGATCACGCGGCGTGGCCGGTCCCCACTGCAGAATCCAGGCGCCCTTCCACCGCTGCCCGTATTTTGCCGGGTCCTTTAGTTCTTCAGGCGTCACGATCACTGCGGGTCCTTTCTGGAGTCCTTGGGTGCTACCCGTCCAGGCCAAGGGCCGCCCGTTGAGCGGCCTTATAAACGGCTCCGTCATCCGGCCAAAGAATGAGATCTCTTCCCATCCCCGGCCGAACTCATAGGCCTCCAAATGCGCGTTCTCCAGCCCATACTCGCGCAGCTTTTGAGCTGTCCATTCGTTGGCGCGCTTCATCGCCCGCGAGCCGGTCAGACGCGGGCCGATTACGTCGGTTAAGTAACGTGCGTCCTCGGGAATATGCGAGCGTTTCAGCCCCTCGTCGCGGATCTTCGCTAAGATGTCCAAATCGATCTTCTCTACGCCGACCCTTTGCGACGAATTACTCTGAGCATGACCAGAACTCATACTCAATGGAGAAAAAGTTAGGACAAACAAACAAGCGGTGGTCAGTAGTTTTTTCATAATTGTTTCCTCAATCCTCACGCAAAAATAGGATTTTTCACGGCAGTTTTTTAAGCTCCGCTTGGGCGGCTTCCTGTGCGCCTCGGAACAGGTCAAGATTTGATTCAGATAAACGCACCGTTGTTTCAAGTTCCTGACGTGCTTCATCGTTTTTGCCTCCACGACTCAGAGTAATCCCAAGAAATAAATGCATGCGAGGATCGTTCGGTGCAAGTTCCACAGCCTTTCGACCATCCGCAATTGCTTCGTCAAAGCGTTTTAAGCTTATGTACTGACGACCTCTGTCTCTGTAACTGAGAGCGGCTGCTAAGGGTATCTCAAAGCGCCCCCGATAGACGAGAATGCTCCCGCCCAAAATCGCAACAGGTTCTGTTTTCACAACAGCTTCATATTCAAACACCGGGTGCCCATATATCGCATGCACTGGTGGCAGGACCTCAGTGCTGAGTAAAACGGTACCTTCAATCACCGGAGGCAGCGGATCGATTATTTGCTCAGTCATAGTCCACCAGTCGGGTATCACGTGGCAAATCGGATTAATGCGGGCTAGTTCTCCCATTCCGTGGTGAGCCACCCAACAGTCCTGAACATTCTCCTTCTTCAAATACTCCTCGATGATCTTGAGGTTCTGTCCCGCATCAACATTATGAAGCAACCGATAGGTGTTGTTTGTTCCACCCCAAAGATCATTGGCAAAAGCGAGATGGTTCGGGGCTGTCCGGATCGCGGTAAAAGCGTGGAATAAAAGCAGGCCAACCAGAGCATAGAAAACAACACGATACTTTCGGGCTAACGAGCAGGCGCCGGCGGCGGCAACTATGATGAAAAAGGGATAAACAAGCAGAATATGCGCGATGTTGCCGTTCAGAGTGGAAGTCAAACACATCGCAAAGTAGGCCAAGGACGGCAAGAGAAGAAAGAGCATTTCGCGCGGGTGCTTGCGATAGAGTTTGCGGGTCAATAGACCGAGAGGCAGTAATAACAGTACGGCAATGCTGGTTTTTATTGTGAACAATACCGGAAAGTAAAACCAATGCCCTGCCGGATAAAGCGTCCCCAGTAAATAAGTGGGGCGCTCAACCGCCACAATGTCTGCCAGACCGAAGGTGTAAGACTCGGGAAAAATGTGAATGCGGTGAATGAGTTCAACCGTCTTGGCGGAGAGCGAATTTGCTACTTCAGGACGAAAATTCTCCTTAAAAAAATCAACGACGGAAACCGTGTCGCCGGTGGCCCCCGGAAGCGCGTAATAACGAAATCCGTATGTCGCCCAAAGTATGGTAAGACCGATCAGAAAGATCGCCGTATATGCGGCTACGTTGTTAAGCAGAATCCGACTCAGGCGTGTACCTGTTTCCGTCTTGTTCATCTTCCGAGCCAGTAAAATGTCAACGAACAGCAGTACGAAAAGAATCGGCAGTATGAGGATGCCGGAATGTTTCGACGCCAACATCAATCCAACCGCCACGCCTGTGAGTAAGAGACGCAGCACGCGGGGTTTTTGGCGATACCGGAAAAGAGCGTACACGGCGGCAAACATCGTTGCGGTTACCGCCATATTGTTTGTGACGAGCGAGCCGTGCGCGATCAGGCTTGGCTCGAAAACAAGAAGCGTCAGAGCCACCAAAGCCTCTTGTTTTCCAAACATTTCACGCGCTGCAAGAAAAACGAGTACAGCCAGCAAGATGCTCATCAGCGACGCGGCCAGGCGCGTCGGAATGACAATGCCGTCAACTCCGTTTCTGGCAAGAAACTGGTATCCGGTTAAAAACCCTTCCCGCTTACCAGTGATTTTTGAGCCGCACTCTGATGCCGGTTCGACAAGATTTTGTGATCTGATGGTCGATGCGGCGAGCAGCTTGAGAAGCGGAGGATGCTCCGGATTGATGCCGTAATCGCCGCACTGCCAATAACGGTATCCGGCCAGGATATGAAACGGCTCGTCAATCGTGGCGCTAGTGCGCGTTGCATGATACCAGAGTTGAAACCCATAAAAACCAATCAAGATTGCGAACATGAGTACGGTTATCAACCTGCCCGTACGAGGGCGGCGTTCAGAAGAAATCTCTGTGTGCGGTTTTTCTGGATTTATGTTTTCGGGTTGTGACATAGTAGCCTCGCTCAACTGCTTTGTAGTTCATTCGGTGCCCTGGTTTCACCGTGTTAGCGGTGGTTTGAGATATTCCGTGGGTTCAAACCCTACGCGACGAGTCGTCACTTAGCAATCGGTATCTCGAGAAAGCTCGGATATTTGCTGTCGTGATAGACCTTGACTGTTGCGGTTCGGGCGTCTTTTGCAGTTTCTTTCGCCACAACTCCGCCGCTGTTGTAGTTTTTCTGATAGCCACTGCCCAAGTCGGATAAAATAACGACGCGCAGATGGTTGCCCTTGCTGATCCGTCTGTATCGCCATTTCAGATTATTGAATTCGTACCTGTTAATTTCACCAGGCCTGACGAGCGTTTCCTTGCGAAGAGATTCCCGGTAGCGGGCGCGGATCACATCCTCGTACCCTGGTCCGACTCTTTTACCGGCAAAATCCCTTTCTGAGATGTAGACCACAAAATCTGTATCCGGAACGTCTATGCTCATCCATGCCACCACCTTTATTTGTCCAACAATATCGGTATCCTCTGCAAAGGGGCCGGTGTCATAAAGCACCTCGTGGCCGAGGTCATCATAATCGAGTTCCAGCGGATCATATTTGTAACTATCCGGTGATGAGTCCGGCATTGGCACTTCCGTTAGCGAACCCGGCTGCTTCACACTAAGCTGTTCGCCTTTCGACCCGAGATAAAACTTGCGCGTGGCGGTGGGAATCGAATCAAGGCTATCGGCATACAGCCACTCTTCCGGCCCTATCGCGTAATAAGCGACATTCTTTTTTAGAAAAGCCGGCTTGGGCCCGTCTTTCATTGTCCAGTCATACCATTCGGTCTGCAGCTTGATGAGGTCAACAACGCTTGCCTCGCCAAATTTCCACGGCCCGACCTGGCTCGACTTTGAAGTCTCCAATAGAAAATGCGTCCAGGGCCCGAAGACAAGATAGTGGCGGGCGGCTGCCTCCGGCGATGCGCGCTTTGTATGTTCGCGATAGTGAAACTGATCGTTAGGGTCAAAGTAAACCGCCATTTCCAGTATCGGCAGATCCATCCCCTTATAATCTTCAGAAGTTGGCCAATGCGAATCAAAATACTGGTCCTTAGTTGGATGGGATAGCCATTTCTGAAAGATCGGCGATGGAAAGCCGCAGACGCTGTCGAGCGTGTTAAAAGGCAGGTGATTGTCCCGCAGTTTTCTCGTGCAACTACGCCAGTATTGCTGATCATTCCAAAGGTTCTCGTTTCGCGTCTTCCCGCTTACGTATGCCAGCCACGATAGCGAATTAGTTAGCGGAATGTTTTTAGTCGCAAATCCCGGCACGTTCTTCGCGTTAACCATCGGGATGATCGTTACGAGGTGAGGCGGACGTTCTCTGAGAGTTAACCACTGCACCCCTCCCAGGTAAGAGCCGCCATGCATGCCGACTTTACCGTTTGACCATGGCTGCACGGCCGCCCACTCCACAATGTCGTAACCGTCTCGACCGTCGTTCACGAAGGGGACAAAATTGCCGCCTGAGTTGCCCCGCCCCCGTACATCAACGACGATGACGCAATATCCGTTCTTCGCGAAAGCGGAAGCACGCTCATGTTGGGCGTCGGCCACATACGGGGTCAGGAACAGTATAACGGGCAGCTTTTCCCTGGTATTGCGCGGACGATAAAGATTCCCGTGAAGCTTCACCCCATCGCGCATCGGTATCTTGACGCCCCACAGAATTTCCGGAGGCGGAACCGGCGTGGGCGATTGACCCCAGACCTGTATCGGGGCGATGAAAGTGACAATCGCAACGGTAGTCACAACAAACAAACAAGCGGTGGTCAGATGTTTTTTCATAATTGTTGCCTCAATCCTCATGCGAAAACCGCACTAGTAAATCGCTCACGGCAAACGGTGTTTACGGTTTCAGGTGGTTTTGGAAGTAACGCATAGTAGCCTCCCCTGCGTGTCGAGCTCCTGCGCCTGCGAACCCATGACCCTGACCGGGCAGGAGTAAGAGATCAAAAGGCTTATTTGCACGAACGAATGCATCGCCGAGCTTCATGATGGGGCCTACCGGTGATATGGTCAAGTTTTTCCAGACACGAATCTATCGCATTCCTCCTTATTTAAGCTGCGACTCGTTGGGTCGGATTGTTTTCGATCGCAACGGTGTGCGCTGAGATCTTTGTTTTCTGTTTTTTGAAAGTTTCCGCAAACTTGTTTGGCGACATATTGCCGATCGACGAATGCGGCCTGCGACTGTTGTAGTACCCTTCGGTA
>JBGTEU010000661.1:0-3827 GCA_041747595.1 Bythopirellula sp. | reverse complement strand
CGTACAATCCCCTGGTGTACTTGGCGGACCAACCGGCATTGGCGTGGCTGTTTTTGGCGATTCGCTTCTTTGGATTGGCCATGGTTGTGCCGGTGATCGAGGAATTTTTCCTCCGCGGGTTTCTCATGCGTTTTGTCGTGCATGAGCAATGGTGGCAAGTTCCGTTTGGCACGGCTACCAAAGCGGCGCTCATTATCGGCACGGCGGTCCCCATGCTGATGCACCCGGGCGAGTTGCTCGCGGCCTTTGTGTGGTTCAGCCTGGTGACCTGGTTGATGGTCCGCACGCGGAACATTTGGGACTGTGTGGTGGCCCACGGCGTGACGAATTTCCTGCTGGGCGTGTATGTTGTGATGTTCGACCAGTGGCAGTTGATGTAACCAATTAAGCGCGGTGCAAGCACCGCGGCTAAGTTTAGCCCGCCGACGCGCGGCGGGTTTTGCACAATATCATGTCCGAAATGACTTCCTCCGAGAGTTCGCTTGTCCCGCCGCGGTTTTTGTTTCGCTTTGGGGTGGAAGTGCATCGCTGCGACCCGATCTGGACGCCGCAGGGAATTTCGCTCGACGAAAAATACCGCTTGCCGACGCTCGCCGCCCTCGACGGCGAACGGCAGATCGCCGACGTGCGGATGGCCTGGAGCTCGCAGGGGCTCGTGTGGTGGGTGAAGGTCGAGGGGAAGGCACAACTTCCCTGGTGCCGGGATTCGCGGCTCGAAGACAGCGACGGCCTACAAGTATGGGTCGACACCCGCGCGACAACCAACGTCCACCGGGCGAGCCAATTCTGCCATCGCTACACTTTCTTGCCCCGCGGCGGCGGACATTCCGCCGAAGAACCGGTCGCCGATCAATTGCTCATTAACCGTGCCCGCGAGAATGCCCGGCCCGTGCGTCCACGGGAATTGCAGGTAAAAGCTAAGGTTTCGAAGAACTGTTACGAACTCGCCGCCTTTGTCCCCGCGGCCGCGCTTCACGGCTACGATCCCGAGGGTTCGCCGAAGTTGGGTTTTACGTATGCCCTGCTGGATCGCGAGCAAGGCCTGCAAACCTTTTCGTTGGGGACTGGTTTTCCTTACGAAGAAGACCCCAGTTGTTGGGCCGAAGTTTTGCTTGTGGACTGAATTGCGGGGACTGAATTGCAGGGGACTTACGTCCCCCGCTCGCCTTATTTGCCGCAGTAGTCGATGATCTTGGCGATTTCGCTCTTGAGGTCGGCCCGCTCCACGATCCGGTCGATGTAGCCGTGCGCGAGCAAAAATTCGCTCGTTTGAAAGCCCTTGGGCAGCTCGATGCGAATCGTCGCCTTGATGGTTCGCGGCCCGGCGAAACCGATGAGCGCTTTCGGCTCGGCAAAAATAATATCCCCCAAGGACGCGAAACTCGCGGCGACGCCACCCATCGTCGGATTCGTGAGCACGGAGATGAAAAGTCCCTGCGCTTCGTCGTAACGGGCGAGCGCGGCGGAAACTTTCGCCATCTGCATCAGCGAAAAAATACCCTCGTGCATCCGGGCGCCACCACCGGAACCACTCACGATAATCAGCGGCAGCCGCTGTTCGGTGGCCCGCTCGATGAGCCGCGTGAGTTTCTCGCCGACGACCGAGCCCATGCTCCCCATGATGAAGGCCGAGTCGGTCACGCCGAACGCCACGCGCCGGGCACGAATCATGCCGGTCCCCGTGAGTACCGCGTCCCGCAATCCGGTCCGCGCCTGTTCGGCGACGATCCGCTCGCTGTATTTCTTCTTGTCCTCGAAGCCCAGCGGATCGGTGGGGGAGAGATCGGCGTCCCATTCCTCGAAGGTGCCGTCGTCGAGCACGCTCTTGATGCGATCGCGAGCGCTCAAGTACATGTGGTACCCGCACTCGGGGCAGACGTTGAAGACCCGCTCGAATTCCTTGCGGAAGATCATTGCTCCGCAGTCTTCGCAGCTCAACCACAGCCCGCTCGGGACTCCGCGTTTCTCCCGCACGGGTTTAGCTTGATCGTCCCGCATCGGCTTGGCTTGCTCGCTCGAAATGTCGGTTTGGCCGGACGCCATGGCAATTTCGTGGTCATTGGGTTTTTTAGAAAACGTCCGATCCCAGTATATCAGCCGAGAAAGCGAGCAGCCATGCCGCGTTATTAACTGTATCGCGAAACCGCAAGCGGCGTCGCTTGCGGTTTCGCAGGGAATTAAGCGAAATAGCGAGCGGGTCTAGATCTTGTCGTCGACAACGGACTCTTGATGGACCACGGCACCATTGGCAATCGCGCCATTGGTGTGGGCCTCACCATTCAAAATGGCAACTCTGGTCATCGCCTCCGTTTCGGCAGGGGGAGCGAGCAATTCCCAGGCGGGGCGGGTCTTGCAGCACGTTTGCCAGAGATTGCCAAAATCGTCGTGCCGTACTAGGTGGCAGAGCAGACTGGCCAGTGGCTCGGCGAGCACCAGCGCCACGGTCCCCGATTTGTGTTTCTTCTCGATCTTGTCGAGCGCCGTTTGCAAGCGTTCCTCCGCCGCCACGAGCGATTCCCCCTCGGGGGGGCAGACCGTCTCGGGATGCTCGACCCACTGTTTGTAAACTTTGGGCTGTTTATTCTTGACGTCCTCAACGAGCATCCCCTGCCACAGGCCAAGGTCCAAGTTGTGTAAATTCTTGTTGGTCTTCACCTTTTGCTGCATGCCGACCGAAACCAGTTCGGCCGTTTGTTGGCTGGCTTGATCGGGTCCTGAATAAATGGCCTCGACCTCGTATTGGTGCAATTCTTCGGCAAGACCGGCCACCTGTTGCCAGCCCTCCTCGCTGAGCGGAAGGTCAAGCGTTCCCTGAATACGGTTCTGACAATCGTATTCGGTTTTGCCGGCACGAATTAACAAAATGTTGATCATAGAAACGAGTGCGCTGGAAGCGCGACTCCCAATGGGTCATTTTTTTCGCTGGGCCAACTGCCGCAGCTCGTCCATGCTGGCCGCGTAGTCGGGGGTTTTGAAAATCCCCGAGCCGACGACAAACATCTCGGCCCCCGCGGCAGCAGCCATCGCAATGGTTTCGTCATTAATCCCGCCGTCGACTTCAATCATCGCTGCGGGGGGCATCAGCTCGCGCAATTCGCGAACCTTCTCCAACACACTCTCAGTGAAACTCTGTCCGCCGTAGCCGGGCATCACGGTCATGGCGAGCACGTAATCGCAAACGTCGAGCACCGGTTTCACGTCCGCCACGGGGGTGGGCGGATTGAACGCCATCCCCGCCGCCGCGCCATGTGCGCGAATCTCTTCCAGAATTGGCCGTGGGTCGTCGGTCGCCTCGGCGTGAATCGTGACGAGTGATGCCCCCGCTTCGACAAACTGCACGGCGTATCGCGCGGGGTCGGCAATCATCATATGCACGTCGAGCGGCAGGTCGCTGATCCGCCGTGCCGCTTCGACGATCGTGAACCCATAAGTAATGTTGGGAACGAAATGGCCGTCCATGATGTCGAGGTGCAAGGCACGCGCCCCCGCTGCCTCAACCGCACGAATCTCTCGCTCCAGATTGCCGAAGTCGCAAAGCAACAGCGACGGTAAAATCACCGGCGATGCTGCACGCAGTTCGGCAAAGGAAAATCCACTGGTCATGGCGTGAGGTTGGCAAAGAGCGGCGGTCATGGAAGGCAGGGCCTCGCTGGCCCGTTATGTGGAGCTGATTTTCGCCGTAGGAATATTCTTAGGTATGAGGCCGCGACGCTAGAGAGGATGGGCAGGCACCGATTATTCGACAGTAAACTTCAACGGGGCAAAATTCTAGCAGTCGCGGCGGCGTTCGCTAGGGTGCGGATTCTTGCATTGTCGTTAAGCGTTGT
>JBGTEU010000660.1:0-6391 GCA_041747595.1 Bythopirellula sp. | reverse complement strand
GAAAATGAGTCCACTTCGCCGGGCGAAAGGGTACCGTCGAAGTCAAACGTTTCCTCGAAAAAACCAAAGTTGTCGTAGATGTCGACGAATACGCGGTAGCTGCCCGATTGATCGTGACTTCCATTAAAGTCGAAATCCGGGTGGCCGGTTACAGTAAACCAAAACGAGCTATCGTTGTTAATGGGGACATTGTAGAGGGCTGAACCAAGCGAGCCTTCCCAAGGTCCGCCATCATCGTTGAAGCCAGTAATAAAAGTCCCGAATGAACTGAGACTCGCGACCATCGTATCGGGAAAATCTCCACCTCCTCCGCCGGGTGTCAGACTATCGTTCACCGAGAGCACGCCTGGCGGGAGTATGGTCGACTGCTCAAAGAATTCGTTCGGTTCCGTGGCACCAAGATTTCCGCCAATCACGAATGCCGCCACAACCGTCAGTAGTCGAAGTGTGTTCATCTCGAGCCCCCTCTAGGGTTTTTCTAAAGTATCTGCTCCCTGACAAGAAGTTAACCGCAATACCGTACCAATGCAACGAGATTCGCTGAAATCAGCCGTTCGTATGTTTATGCGGCGTTTTTCGGCCGAGCTAAAATTGCCAGAAATGCCGGCACGAGTATCGTGCGGACCACGAACGTGTCGAGCAAAATCCCGAGCGTTAAAGCAAATCCCAACTCGACGATGCCATTGAGTTCGCTGGTAGTCATCGAGACAAACGTACCAGCCATTATTACACCACAGCTTGTGATAATTCCCCCCGTCTGCACGATGGCGTTCCGCAAACCGGCGCGGAGACCATGGGCACGCTGTTCCTCGAACACACGAGTCACCAGATAAATATTGTAATCTTGCCCCACGGCAACCAGCAGCACAAACAAGAAGAGCGGCACCTTCCAATCGAGCCCCACGAATTCTTCACCGCGAAGTCCTTGAAAAAAGAGTGACGTGGCGCCGATCGTGACCAAGTAGCTAAGCACCACCGTCAGCATCAGATAAACGGAAATGACCGGTGAACGCAGCAAAACGAGAATCACCACAAACACGGCGATAATGACCAAAACTTCGATCCGCGTACGATCGCCGAGGGTGATGTTTTCGAGATCCCGGATGCCGACCGTGGGCCCAGCCAGTGCGAACTTGGCCCCTTGCCAAGGTGAGTTTGGATCGTTGTGGATTTTATCGAGTGCCTGCTCGACCTGGTTTAAGGTGGCCACGGCTTCATGGGAAAAAGGTTGATCCCTGAGGATAAGAAACAGCCGAGTCACTTTTCCGGCGAGCGCCCCCTCTTCGGAGACGAACACTGCTTTGGTGAGCGGGCTGTCCTTGGCGGCGAGGGCCAACAGGCCCGATCCGGAAAACAAACTCACGCTTCCCGGTGGATTGCCCATCGGTTGGTAGAGGCTGCGGACCTGGGCAACTCCCTCCAAATCGTCGAGAGGCTTGACGAGTTCGGCGATCTTGATCTGCCCGTCCACCGAATCGAGGCCCTTTCCATTATCTTCGGCCCCGTCACTCTCAGCCAACACGACGAGCGGTCCGATCTCCCCAGGTGGGAAATATTGCCGGAGCATGTTTGTGCCATGCCGCGAGATGCGATGAGGCGCCAACTCGCCAAGCAGGTCATACGTGACTTGCACGTTCCAACCATGCCAGGCGAGCGGACAAGCAATCAGCATACTCGTGATAAGAATCAACAGGGGCCTGCGGAGCACGGCGTCGGCAACGCGTTGCCAGAGACGCTGCCACAATGCGTCTTCGCTTGTTTCGGATTTGATGTAACTCCCCAGCTTAGTTGCCAACAATGCGGGTACGATTGTCAGACAGGCAAGTAATGTGATCGCGAGACTAACGGCAATCGTGGGGCCGCTGTAGGCAAACTTACCGAATTCGGCGAACGCCATCATCGCCAGGCCCACGATCGTCGTAAACGCACTTGCCACGAGTGCGCCCCCTACGCCGCCGATGGCATTGGCGAGTGATTCTCGCAAGTCTTGCCCTAATTTGCGTTGCTCACGAAATCGTGACGTGAGAAACAAACAGAAATCGGTGCCCGAGCCAAACAAAAGGACGATCACAAAAATCTTGGTCGTGGTGAAGACACGAATGGTGGGAAACCAATCCGAGTAGCGTTGGCTCAGCGCCGCTAGAACGGTAAGTAAATCGATCGACACCGAAGCGGCGAGGCCGATGGTCACAAGAGGAATCACCACTAACCACGGCGAGCGATAGATCACGAGCAACGCGACGGTCACCAAGAAGATTGTGGTTGTGTGCGTGCTCGACACGCTTTCAGCAGCGGCGCTGAGCATATCGCCGCCAATGGCGGCGGAACCGCTAATGCCGATTTCCAATCCCGGGGGAGCATGAGCGCGTTCGGCCGAGACGATCCGGTCGATTTCCGCCAAAAGGGAAATATTCTCCGTGGCCATGAATTCGTTTTTCATGCGAATGACCACCCGCTGCGCCTGTCCCGACCGGCTGCGAAGCGAATCGCCGATCACGGGGGTTTTTTCATTCCAAACGTCGATCACGTTGAGATCTGGTTGGGCAGAAATCTTACTTCCAAGCTGCAACGCAAACTCACGATCGGCAATCGAAAGTGCCCCCTCCTGCCGCGCAAAGATGAGCACAAATTGGCTCTTGGAGACGTCGGCCGGGAAAGCCTGCTTGCTGAACCGTTCTCCCTGGGCGAGTGACGTGTAAGCGGGCAATTGATCCAAATCACCATCGTGGGCAACGGTCGACCACTCAGGAGTAACTATCCGCAAAAGAATCGCCGCACAAACCCAAACGAGAATGACTCCCCAGCGAAAATCATGGATTTTTTTCCCGAGCAGAGAAAAAAGATTCGAGCCAGATTCGCTAGATAGGAGGAGCATTGAGGGGCATTTCATTGGGCACGAATTCACGCCAGAGCAGCGGACCCATCATGCCACGTGTGCCCGGGTGTGCCAAGCATGCTCGGATTACGATTCCACCAAACAAAAAACGGCAGCGAGCCTTTGTGGCCCACTGCCGTGGTGTCATGATCGTTTGAAATTAGGAGAAATCAGCTTTTCTCGACGGGCAATCGCTTGGCTTGACTGCCGGGGCTACGGTGGACCCGCGTGATGCGGCGATCGGCCTTGAACGGCATGCCGTTGACCACGCACCCAATGAGTCGGATCCCCAAACTCTTGAGCAATTCCGAGGCTTGGTGAATGCTTCGCACGCCGCTGTGATCACGCAACACCGTGAGAATCGCACCGTCGATGTGATGACCAATCGACAGCGAATCCGACAAACCAAGCACGGGAGCACCGTCGATGATCACGAAATCGAACTCGGCACGCAGCTTCTCGAAGATCGGTTGCAACTGATCGGTCGCCAGGGCATGGATCGCGTCCATGTCACAAATGCCGGCCGTCATCAGCCAGAGACCTTCGGTGCTGGTGGGACGAATCGCATCAGTGATTTCGATTTCCGACCGCAACAGTTCGCTCACGCCATCTTCCAACGGCATTCCAAACAACTTGTGCAGCGAAGGATCGCGGAGGTCTCCGTCGACAAGAAGCGTACGGCGTCCAGCACGGGTAAGGCTGAGTGCCAAATGGCTGGCAACGGTGGTCGAACCCTCCATTGAGGAAGGACTGGCCACGAGCACAATCTGGCGAGGCCGCGAGGTGGAATCGTGCATCAAAGTTGCCCGAACATTGTCGATCGATTCCGACAACTGAGCGGCGGTTATGCTGCCGGGGGCCATCGACTTGCGCGAAGCGACCGGTGGCAACACGCCCAAGACCCGAATGCCGAGGCCCTCGTCCACGTCGGACGGCGAATTCAGGCGCCGACGGCGGAATTCCATCAAGGCCAGGCCGTAGCACGTGCCACAGAACGCCGCGACGGCTCCGATAGAGGCGATGGCATATCGCTCAAAGACGTTAATCTTCTCGGTGGAGAAGGCCGACTGCATCACCTTAATTTGCTCGGAGGAGGTCGAGTCCTGAACCTTCCAACTTTGCAGGCGGTAGTCCATCGTGCGAGCGATTTCGCTTAGTTGATCGACTTCCGCCGTCAACATCGTGAGCTCGCCGTTTTGTTCACCGAGGGCAGCAATTTGCTCTCTCTTCTGATCCATTTCGTTCTGCAAGTCGACCAACTGCTGATTGATATTGTTGCGACGCAAAATATATTCCGTCATGACCAACTGCAGTTGATCGTTGGGGGCCGACTTGAGCTGATTGCGGATACTTGTTTCCATTTGTATCCGATAATCCTGTTGTCGTTGTTGCAATTGCTGCAAACTTTGCTGCAGACGCGTGATTTGGGGCGTTTGCTGTTTGCTCATGGACTGCAATTGCCGAATCTGCTGCTCGACTGCATAAAATTCTGCTCGATAGCTCTGCATCGTGGGATCTTTTTCCAGTTCGGCCGCCACAGCCGCAGCGATAGCCGACTGGCTTTGTGCAGCACGCGTCTGCAGTTCGCGATTGACCTCGAGATTGACGAGCTGTTCCTTG
The DNA here is from genome assembly GCA_041747595.1 of Bythopirellula sp. Classification (GTDB taxonomy): domain Bacteria; phylum Planctomycetota; class Planctomycetia; order Pirellulales; family Lacipirellulaceae; genus Bythopirellula. The sequence continues at coordinate 1,896 of JBGTEU010000660.1, read as the reverse complement.
GCCTTCATGACTTGGCTTTGGATGACGCCAATTTCGCGGATGAGCATGTTCAATTCCGCGCTCGCGTTGGGGGTGTTCATTCCTCCCAATTCCTTAGCCAAGGTCTGCTTGCGCTCGATTTTTTCCCGCAATTGTTGGTTGATTTGCTTAAACAAAACTTCCATGCTGCGATGCGCTTCGCTCTGCGAGATTCGCGCGGCCGCCACCACTTCCTGTTGATAGGCGTCGATGACAGCGTCCACGACTTTTTTCATTTCCTCGGGATTCTCTTCGCCTTCGTATTTCAGCATGAGAATCTTACTTTCACCCGGAAACGACGCCGACAGATTACTATTAAGCCAGGTCAATTCGTTAGGACGTTGCGATATGACGGCATTGAGCTGGGCAATATCACGACGGCTGAGAGCGGCCTTGAGGACGAATTGGCTCTTGAGCAAAGTGAGTTGGGTTTGCTGAAAGATGTTGAACTCTTTGGGGTTTGATCGCGAACCACCCTTTTCAAAAATATCCATGGGTTGCTCGGTCTCAACTTGAAGATAGGCAACCACTTGAGAGGACAGCGGAAACAATATCAAAAGAAGGAAGCCGACGACAAAGGCAGCCAGCGTGCCCAACAAGAGCGCGGACAACCATTTTCGCCGGAGACAATTGATCAACCAAGTTTGGTTCAACGGGCCGGAAAGGATTTCCGGTCCCCTCTGCGCCATGGGAATCCCCAGCGACGGTATTGTCCCGGGATAGGCCCCTGCGGGGACCATTTGATGGCTGGAACCATTTTCACCAACCAAGGGAGGATACATCACTTCGGAACCGCCGAATCCAGAATCTTGTTTCACCATCAAACACCTCTCTGATAAACCGCTCGGTTAATGCGAGATTCGCTAAAGGAGACCGTACGCGTAATACTACCGGAACCCTTCCAAACCATGTGAGACAAAAGTTATTTTTTTGGTCAGCAGGTTCCGACCCCAGGTCGCCGTCCTCAAGGCAGCGTAACTGTCCTGATCGCTGGCGTTTGCCAATTGCAAGTGGCGGACCAAAGTCGTCTCGACCCCTATTTCCGCATGACAATAGCGATCAGACCAGCCGTGCCCGTAAAAAAATGTTGACAAATTGAATCCTCAAGTTGCCTGCCGACAACGCGCCGCAGGTGCATCAACCAGGCGCCGCGCCAAAGGCCGCATAATCGTCAGATTCCATGGGGACAGTTAGTTTGCTGAGCAAAGTCATTTCCACCCACAAGAATCCCAAGGCAATCGGCATCATGGCCAAGCCCGCCCAATTATGAACGTAATGGTGAACCGCCTCGTTCGTGGGAAATGCGACATACAATAGGGCGGTCACGACAATGCGGATAATGTTTGTTGCCAAAGCCACGGGGATGGCAAAAACCAAGATGGTCAATCGATCCCACCAGGGCCGATCGATGATCATTGCCAGGGCAACCGACATGGCCCCAAAAATGGTCCCCATCCGTAAACCGCTGCAAGCATCGGCCACTTCCAGCGGGAGCTTGTCGATCACGATATGGCTTCCCTCGCGCAAAGCGGGTACTCCCAATAACTGCAGGACCCAGGTGCTGCATAGAGCGGCAAATCGCTGCAATTGGAGAAGAACCGAATTTTCCAGACGTGAGGGGAGCGGATACATAAAGACCAGGAACGCCACCGGAGGGCCTGCCCAGCGCAGCATGCCATACCCACCGACCAATTGGCAAACACCCAACAGGGCCCCAATAAAGCTCAAGCGATCCAACGGATTGTAGTCGTAATACGAAGCGTAAAGCCGCACCAGCAAGCTACCCAAGATCATGGCCACTCCAATCCAGCGTTCCGAGGCGGGCACTTGAGTTAGTGGCTTGCGGCGCATCCAAAACAATCCTGCCGCAAATACGGG
>JBGTEU010000659.1:0-4294 GCA_041747595.1 Bythopirellula sp. | reverse complement strand
GGCTTCGTGGATGGGAGTATCCTCAACACGGGCGAGATTCGCAATGCGGCCAGCATCGCCAATCAGCGCGAGATAATGCTGGTTTCAGGCGAAGTGGTGAACAGCAACTTAATCGAATCCCTGGGAGGTGAAATGGACTTTCTCGCCCCGGTGGATAATACCGGCAACGGCGACATGATTTTTCGCGATGCCGTCATCCGTTTCCAGGGAGGCGTCACGAACAATGGGGAGCTCGCTCTTGGCGGAGACACGACCCTGTATGGCGATATCGATACTTCTGACACGTTCATTGTTTTGCCCGACAGCACGGCACTCATTCGAGGAAATATCTCTTTCAACCCGGGGGCTGTTGCCGCGTTTACTGTGGGGAGCATGACGGGGACGCTGGACGTCATAGGAACGGCGACTCTTAGCGACGCGCTGCTGTCGCTAGACTATTCGGCGGGGGGAGTCAAAGCCCAACCCGGAGACACGTACGACCTTTTCACGGCCCATGGAGGCTTAATGGGAATGTTTGGCAATACGCAGGCAGTGGCCGATGGTCTGCTGTGGGATATTAACTATAGTGCCACGACCGTTTCTGTTACTGCGACGGGGTTGACCGCGATGCCCCTGGGAGCCGACTTTAACGGCGACGGCATTGTCAATGCACTTGATCTTCAGATTTGGCAGGACAACTATGGCCGGACCGCTCCACCGGATTTGACGAGCTTAGGGGACGCTGATGGGGACGGCGACGTGGATGGTCGAGATTTCCTCATCATTCAGGAACGTTGGGGTATGTCGGGCGCATTGATGGCCAACCTGGCCACCGTGCCCGAGCCTTCGGCGATGGTGCTGATGTTTTGCGCCGCGATGGGACTCTTGGGCCGACGGAAAAACAGTCGGCAGATGTGATAGAATCGGTGTGATTCAAGCGAGCCTAAATTCAAGCGATCCCAAATTCAAGCGATCAACGATAAGCAGGAAGGCACAAGCCCGGCGGGTTTTGTGCCTTTTTGTCTTTCGGGCCAGTTCACTTTAAGGTCCCAACCGAGGCAATCAAGAGGAATAAATGGCCGAGTGCGAGAAATAATGCCAGCCGTGGGGATTGAATTCGGCCGGGGGAATGCGAGTATGAGCTGGAGAACGTCAAGTCCCCATTCTTGGCCAGCTGAGCCAAAAAAAATCGCCATCGATTCCGCATTTTATACCAGAACTAGGTGCGTCGGTTTTCTCGTCAACTACATAGAGTGGTGTTTATGTCAAAGCCAAGGTGGAGCAAGGGAGAGATTTTTGGGGTGACCCTGCTGGTGGCGGTCATGGCCATGATCCTTTGGCCCCGCGGTAGTTTCGGCGAGCTCGTGCCGGTGGGAACGCCGTTGCCGGCGTTGCTGGCCGAGGGTTGGTTGAATTCGCCGACGCCGATCTCGGCCGATTTGCCGGGGAAAGTGGTGCTCGTGGACTGTTGGGCGACGTGGTGCCCCCCCTGTCGCGCCGCGATGCCAAAATTGGCGAGCATTTATGAAAAGTACCGCGCCCATGGCGTGGAGTTCGTGGGTCTCACGCCCGAGGGCGAGGCGGAGAAGTCGGCCATCGAGAAGTTTATCGCGTCGATAGTGGGCTTTGATTGGCCCGTGGGTTACGGGGCCGGCCCGACGCTCGACATGCTGGGCGTGAGCGTGTTGCCCACGATGGTGGTCTTCGACAAGAACGGCCGGGCGACGTGGTCGAGTACGTCAACACGGGGTTTGGAAGCGGCGCTCGATGAGGCGCTGGCGCGGTAAAACTCGCGCTCCGCTGAAATACTCGCTCCGCTACGCGTCGCGGTTAAACTATAGCTGCTCGCGGATGTATTTGACTTTGGGTTTGCCGCTGCCATCCACCGGCAGGCCGATGAGATAGTCGCTTGCATAGCGAAGTGTGTCGCGGGGCCGCTCGGGGACGCGGAAGTTGTCCCCTTTCTGCATAATCACGCGAGCGGTGGGCATCTCGCCGAACGCCCGCATGACGGAGGATTCCGAGGGGAACCAGTGGAGATTCCCCGCGGCGTCTTCAAGGCAGAATTCCGGGTATTGGTGTTCGTGGACCCACACCATGCGAGCGGGGATTTTGTCGGCTCGGCAGAGGGCCACAAACAACGCGCTGATGTCGTGGCAATCGCCCTTACCGGCTTCCAGGGTTTCGACCGCGCTTTGATCTTCACCTTCGACGTACTTGATCGACTTTTGCACGTAGTCGTAGATTTTCTCGACCCGCTGCCAGGTGGTAAGGGTCGCCACAGCTTCTTCAGATTTCTCGTCAGACTCTTCGTATGTGGTGAGCTCGGTCGGATCCGCGGTCGATTCCGCTTCGCTATCAGTTTCATCGTCGGCTTTTTTGTCGTCGTCACCCTCTTTGAAAATCTCACGGAGCGTGCGGCGAATCTTGCCGTGATTGTGTTGGATGTACGGGCTGCGGCCCAGATAGCGTTTGAGATCGCGGTCGGGTTTTTTGGGTGGGACCAATTGGGCGGTGAGGGCGTCGTTCGGCGGTAGGATGATTTTGGTGCGAACTTCGAACGTGAGAATGGCGTGGGCTTCGGTCTTGCCCGGCAGGTACGGGATCGTGATCACCATCTGTCGGGCACCGCCGTGGAGAGTGCGGTACTCGACCGAATCGATTTCGGGGGAGATGTCTTCCTCGGTGACCAGAACTTCTTGTTCGTCGCATTCAAACGGCACGGCAACCATTGCGACGATATCTCGCACGGGGCCTCTGGTGGCATCGATTGAAGCACCCACGCGATAGCGAACCGAGACCGTGTTGCCGTACGTGCGGAAGGGATCGGCCGGGGCGTCGGCGATTTGGGCAAAAGCCGAGCTGCCGACAAGCCAACACAGAGTCGTGGCAATCAGGGAGCGCGAAAACATGGCAATTCTCAGAAACCTTGCGGGTGGGTAGCTACCTTCAATTGTAGCTTGGTGAGACGCAGAGTTCGCGCAATAAAAAACCGCTCGACCGCGTTCAGGATGGCACGGTCGAGCGGCAGCAAGATAGAGCGCACATGATTCGTCTCGCCAGAAGAGCGGAGGGGACGCCTCTGGCGAGCAGCTTGCGTGTGGTTTGGCAGACCCAGCGGTTGGGCGGTGGGAGGGGGAACTCTCTGCCAGTTCACCACGCGAAGCGAATGTTTCAGTTATCTTCCTCATCGGATTCGGGGTAATTGACCCGCGCCGGACCAGGATCGGTCAGGCTGGTGCCACCTTGTGGCGCGTAGGTGCCTGGAGGAAGCGTCGGTTGCTGGGTGCTGGGCACATAGGTGCCACTTTCATACCCAGTCGACGGCGATGTCATTTCCTCGCAGCATCCGCTCTCCATGTATCCCCCCGACCAGTTGCCTGGCCCGCATGGCGAGCACATGTTGGCACACGGATCGTAGCAGGGTTGGCACATGGGGACGCATTGCGGGACGCACTGGCAGTTGGACTGGGGAACGGCAAACTGTTGCATCGCGGGCGCGGCCATTTGTGGCTGGATGTACTGGGGTTGCAAATACTGCTGGGGTTGCTGGACATACGGCGTTCCCAACGCGACGGGGGAGCCCATCATCGGTGGGGCGACTTTGGTCGTGCCGCAGAGCGATCCGCGGTGGAGCCAGTTACGGCAACGGTTACAGCAGCCGACGTTGGCGGCAGTAAAAACCGCTAGCGCCAGCATAATCAATACTTTCACTCTCATTCCGGTCTCCTCGGCGGGCCACCCGTGGCGGGTGATAGGGGGAGAGGTTTCGCGGCGGGATCGTTGGTGAGGGTGCGGTCGCAACGGTTGGTGCAATCGCACGATGCTCGCAAGTGTGATCGAGTGGCCCTAAAGCCAACCCAAACCAAAAACCAACTGCGAAACGTTAAAGCCATGCAACTCTACAACACGCCCAACGATGTGCAAACGCAACGTCGAAATTTTTTGCAACATTTTTCCGTCATGCACGTAGAAAAAATGCTACGTTTCTTTAGACCGCAAAGGACGGCTCTCGCGCGCCCGTAGCGTGAGCGCCAAGCGGCAGATCCGACACAACGGAATGCGTCATCCTCACTCACATTCTCTTGTGTTGCCGCTTTACGCGATTAATTTTTAATCGAAGCTGACTTTGCGCGGTTGGAATCCTGAAGCCCGGACGGAACCCTCCCCATGCCTACCCTGACCAAATCGCTCACGGCGATTTGCCGCCTCGGTATTGCTGCATTGCTGGCGGCATCGCTAACTATTGTTGCTGATTCCCGTATTAACGGCGCGTGCTGCGCGGCAACTCTTGCCGAGCCTCCGGCTCCGCCGA
>JBGTEU010000658.1:0-4675 GCA_041747595.1 Bythopirellula sp. | reverse complement strand
GAGCTCCTGGTCGAGAAGACAAAGCAATATGCCTTGGAACCTTCTTTCTCGGCCTGCAATTTTGCCCACGCGAGCGGCGGAGTTCTCGAAGGCACGGTCGCCAGTGTTATTAATTATCTCACCGATTCGTTGGTTCCCGATCTTGACGGCTATGTCCGGTTGGCGGGAGTCGCGGTGAATAAGCCGCTCGTCGCGAAATAGTATTTGTTCCTCCGTCCGGATTGACAAACCGAGCGTTCGCCAGAGAACGCGCGCTTGTGCGGAAAGCCGGAGTCGATCAGGCATCGACTGCTAAGCAGTCGAATTATTCCGGCGTAATGCGAGGCATTTTCGACTATAATGATTTACTCGACGCTTATTGCCAGACTGTTTTATGAACATGCTCCGTTGAGCATTTCCTTGGTTCGTGCCGGTGCAAGGCGTGCCGCGTGGGGACCGTCGATCGTTCGGGCCAGCAATTTCATGTTCAGCCTGTTCGTCTTGATTTCGGTGTTATTCGTATGCTACGGAGCCTTCGCTGCGCCTGCCTCGCTCGAAGGTGAAAAGCGGAGCTTGGCGATCACCTGGAAAGTCCTCAAAAATCGCTCGGCAGCCTCTCTCAGCCCGAGCGTCTCTGAGTTGGTTGTGACAAACAATGGTAGCCAGGCTCTCGGCAACCATGGGTGGGAACTCTACTTTAATTTTTGCCGAAAGATCTCGCCTGGCAGCGACTCTGATGAGGTTCGCATTGTTCACATCAACGGGGACTTGTACCGCGTGGAACCTCGCAGCGGCTTTCTCTCTTTTCGTCCAGGGACGAGCCGTACGATTCGCTTTGAAACGGAAATCCCCCTGATCAAGGAGAGCGACGCACCCAGTGGTTTTTACTTGGTGAAGGACGATGCGATTCGGCAAGAAAAGTCGGTTGAGGCCCTGGGCGATCCCACTCTGGGACCGATCGACCCCAAAACCCAAACGATGAGAGCGCGCGATGATCAAGTCGCGGTTCCCACACCGGAGTCACGCTATCAAGAGAATCTGCAACTTTTGTCCGTCGGCGAGCAGGACGTTGCCAAGGTAGTCCCTTCTCCCCTGCTCAGCAAATCGGTGCCCGGACTGGCGGTCATCGATCGCAAAACGGTGATCGCGGCTGATCCCCAACTTGGCAATGAGGCGAGCTATCTCGCGAATGCGCTGTCACCTTTGATTGGAGCTACGCTCACAATTAGCGATCAAGCCGCCGAATCCGGACCCGATACCATCTCGCTCTCCGTTCAAGAAATCACCGTCGCTGGAAAGGCCAGGACGGCCGGCGATCATGCTTATACTCTGAGCGTCGGGGCGGAGGGCGGCATTACGATTGTGGGCACGGATCCCGCGGGAGTATTTTATGGGATTCAAAGCCTCCGTGCTTGTTTGCCGATTTCAGCCTATCGGCAGGTAGAAGAAACGATCTCAATTCCCGCTTGTGAAATCGAAGATGCTCCATGCTTCGGATACCGTGGCTTGCACTTGGATGTCGCCAGAAATTTTCACTCTGCAAGCTCCGTAAAAAAGCTCTTGGAGTTAATGTCCTTCTATAAGCTCAACAAATTTCATTTTCATCTCACGGATGATGAAGGCTGGCGACTCGAGATTGCCGGACTTCCCGAGCTGACGGAAATTGGCGGGCAGCGCTCGCATGGAAACGGGCCGGACGAACGTTTGCCTCCCTCATTTGGCTCGGGCCCCGACCCCCAAGCGGAAGATTCTCACGGCAGCGGCTACTACTCCCGCGCCGAGTTTGTCGACATCCTGCAATTTGCGGCCGCGCGTCATATCGAGGTGATTCCTGAAATCGATCTGCCGGGACATGCCCGTGCCGCGGTCCAGTCTATGAAGGCTCGTCAGAAGCGTCTTCTGGACCAAGGATTGGAAAAAGAAGCGAATGAATTTGTTCTGCATGACCTCGCAGATCAATCAAAGTACGAGTCGGTCCAGCTGTGGAATGACAATGTCGTCAACGTCTGCCTGGAATCGACGGATTCCTTTGTCAAACACGTCCTTAATGACATTCGTGACATGTACGCGGAAGCGGGCGTAACACTCAAAACCATCCACCTGGGGGGTGATGAAGTCCCGGACGGTGTTTGGGACGATTCGCCTGCCTACCAAAAAAAGTATTCCCCAGGCGATGGTGAGCAAGCCACGCATGGCAAGGAGGCGATGGCCGATTTTTTTACTAGGATTTCGGAATACGTCGCTTCTGAAGACAACATCGTGATAGGGGCCTGGGAAGAGGTCTTTTTGAATGATTTGAAAAAATCGCAGGTCATGCAGGATGCCACGCGCAACCGCTTTATGGGGCCAAATTTTCAGTGCTACGTTTGGAACAATGTCTGGGGCTGGGGGCAAGAAGATGTCGCTTATCGACTCGCCAACGGAGGCGTGAAAATTGTGCTCTGTAACGCCACGCATCTCTACTTCGACCTGGCTTACGACAAACACCCCGAAGAGCCGGGCTATTATTGGGCGGGATTCGTCGAAACCAAAACGCCCTATTCGTTTGCCCCAAGGAATTACCTAGCAAAGACGCGTAAGGATATTTACGGTCACGACATTGCCTTGGAGAGCATTAACCGACGAGTGCGCTTAACCGAGGAAGGCAGCAAGCATATTCTTGGGATTCAGGGACAACTCTGGGGGGAGAATCTCAAAGGACAAGATCAGCTCGAATACATGGCGTTGCCAAAATTAATCGCTCTCGCCGAGCGAGCTTGGGCCGTGGAGCCCGAGTGGATCAGCGATGAGAATCCCGACTCTTGGCCGCTCAAGTTTCGACAGGCGTGGAGTCACTTTGCCGCTCAGTTGGGAACCCGAGAGCTCCCCCGCCTTGATTATTTTCAAGGGGGTTTTAATTACCGCATTCCCGACGCGGGGGCTGTCATTGAAGATGGAGTGTTGAAAGCCAACGTCGCCTTTCCGGGACTTGAGATCCGCTACACGACGGATGGCGGCGAGCCCGATGCGAATTCGCGGTTGTACAAGGAACCCATCAGCGTGGGGACCAGGGCTTGCTTAAAAGTCTTTACCTCCACGGGGCGTGCTGGTCGTTCGTGCACGATTAAGGAGCAAGTTTTTAGAGTGAAATGAGAGTTTCTAAGTTTTTATGTTGAACGTTCAACACCACGTATCACCGCCCTCGCCATCGAGAAATTCAGAAATGTCGCCATCATATCATCGCTTCTTTTTTGTCAGTCTTGTTCTCGCCATAACGAATTTGGGCGTCGTGCCGACCTTCGCGGTCGAGTTGGTTGGCTATCTTCCGTATTACCGCTTGAACAGCAACTATTTCGATAACATTCTCCCGGATCAACTTGCGCTTTTGGATGAAGTTCGCTATTTTGGCTTGAGCGTTAATGGTTCCGGTGGGATTATCTCGCAATCCGGAAATATTAATACGGACAAATCGCATATCGCCGCGATCAAAGCCATTATCGATGACTTTCCCGTTCACCAACGGCCCCGACTCAATATTACTTTGGGAGGCGCCGGGGTGGCTTCTGTTTTTTCGAGCATCGCGGCGAGTTCTTCGCACAGGGCGACCCTCGCGCAAAACGTAGCTGCTCTACTCAATGAAACAGGGGCGACTTCCGTGGATATCGACTGGGAACATCCCAATGTGGGCGTCGAGCGAACCACGACCTATCCCGCCCTGCTTAAGCGGATCAAACAGGAAATTGGCCCCAACAATCGCGTCTACGCGACCGTCGACCCCACGGTCATGATTCCCAGTAGCGTGCTCACGGGAACCGACGCGATCGATGGCATTTCGTTGATGACGTACGACTTGGGTTGGTGGGGCAACGATCCAGCGAATCCCAACAATGGCGAACATTCGCTCCATGAATACGTCGAAGACACCGTTGATGCCTGGACCGATCCCGCCAGCGCGAACACGCAGCGCCCTTACGTGTGGTCGAGCGCCTCGTGGGGCAACGACACGGCCGCTGCCAAGCTGGGGATAGGTTTGCCTTTTTACGGTAAAGACATCTTTAACAACAGCCCCTATACCTACGCCGAGCTGGTAACCAACGCGAGCGATCAAGGGAATGGCTATTATTCGCTAAATGGCCGGACCATATGGATACCAGATTCGACAGATATCAAAGCCCGCATTCAGCTCGCTCACGACGAAGGACTGCAGAATGTTTTCATCTGGGAAATCGGTCAGGACCTGCATCCCAGCGATCCAAACTCCATGTTGAGAATCGCCGCGAACAAACTGGCCAGCTTGACGGCCATTCCCGGGGACTTCAACGGCGACGGCATGGTGGATGCCACGGACCTTGCCCAATGGCAAGGAGACTATGGCATCAACAATGAGAGCGATGCCGATGGCGACGGCGATTCCGATGGCAGAGACTTTCTCATTTGGCAACGGAACTATAGCCCTGCCCCAAATGTCCTTATTGCCGGTTCGACGGCAGTGCCTGAACCGTCGTCCCTGGTACTCATTTCTTGCTTGGGCAGTATGTGCTTTTGCTCACATTCTCTCACGAGAAAGCGGGGCTCTTGAACGTCGATGTCATGAGTTGATTTTTTGCCTTTTTTCCTCCTGGAAAGGTCGATTTCTTGATCTCCCCGAACGCCAGTCCGTCACATCTTCTCTTCGCTGTTCAGCTTCAGCCTTTAGATTGGGCGATCATCGTGACGT
>JBGTEU010000657.1:0-6576 GCA_041747595.1 Bythopirellula sp. | reverse complement strand
TTATTTTCGAGGGATTGGCTCCGGTGATTGGTACGGCCTTTCGGCGCGCGGATTGGCCATCGACACGGGGCTCCACACGCCCGAAGAATTTCCGCGGTTTATTCGCTTCTGGTTAGAAAAACCGACGACCACCGAAGACCTTGCTCCTCAGCGCGTCTGGGCCTTGGCCGACAGCGCTGCAACGGCGGGCGCGTTTGAGTTTGTCATCCGCCCTGGCGAGCAAACAACGCTATCGGTGAATGCCCAAATCTGGTTTCGTCACGGGGTACAGAAAGTTTGCCTTGCACCGCTTACCAGCATGTGGATGTGGGACGAACGAACGATGCCCCCAGGGGAATTTCGCCCAGAAGTTCACGATTCCGATGGATTGCTGATTGAATCGGACGTCGATACCTGGATTTGGCGGGAACTCGGTCGCCCCGAGCAATCGCAGACAGAAACTTGGCAAGTCGATAAGCTGCGCGGTTTTGGTTTGATGCAACGTGAGCGCAACCACGAACAATATCAGGACGACGAGGCCCACTATCACCTGCGGCCCAACGCTTGGGTGACAACCTCTGGAGAATATCCTTGGAACAAGGGTCACGTGGAACTTCTGGAACTCCCCGCGAAGAACGAGGGGATGGACAACATAGGCGCTTACTTTGTCGTCGACAAAAAAGAAATTCAACCCGGAGGATCGCTGGCATTTCGTTATGAAATTGCCTTTGGCAGCGAACCTCCCCGGGGACACCACGTATATCCTGTTGTCGATTCGCATGTCGATGAGAAGAAAATGACCGTCGCGGTTTCTTTCGATCTTAATAATGCCGCGGATGATAGCGTAATCAACAATCTTAAACCGCACGCGACTGCCAGGCACGGAACTTGCAATGACATTCGCCTTGAATCCCTCTCGGAGGGCACGATCGACGTGACTTTCCGCTATGCCACCACCGATCACGAACCGGACAACATACGAGTCTGGCTGACTCATAAAGAAAACGACAAGACCGCAAGTGAGATTTGGAGTTACCGATGGATCACGTCCGAGATTTGAAAAAACATCCTGCCCATATCAAGAATTATCAGCCGATCGTCTTGGAGATCGGTAAGGATTCGATTCGGCTCAGTCCCGTGCGGGATGATCGCGCTGACAACGCCGATTTACCCGTCGAAACGCTCTCGCTCGTGGCCGATTACGTTCGCGCCAATGGCGTCCGCGATCCGAACGAGATTGCCGCTGCGGCCAATGGCTGCGTCCGCCGGGCGCAGCAATTATGCGAGCATACCCCCGACGGCAATCGCACGGTCGAACAATTAGCTTTGGAACTCGCCGGCGAGCAATTGGGCGTCGTCAGCTCGCAAACGCTCGCGGGTGAGCCGGATGAATCGGCCGTCGCCTCTTACAAAGTCCTGAATCTCTCCGATGTCGTGCCACCGATCGAACGTACTCCCATGCCAGAACAACCCCTGGGGGATTTGCACCCTGTCGTGCAACCTCACACATGGCCGAAAGCGATCTTCGGCGCGACGAGAGAAGTTCTCTCACTCGTGATTCCCAGGTTTCGCTTGAGCAGTCCTGATTGAGCAGCACCCATTGAACGAGCGCCTGGCAAAGGAAAATAGGCCTGGCGAGCCCACCCAACCATGCCCGCCTCTGAGAAACCCGTGATTCACTTCGCCCGGTTCGGCTTGCTCGCCGCGTCGCTCGTCGTTGGCTTTTTTGCCACGACGATCATGTGGCCCGCGATTGTTCGCAATCAAGCGAGCGTGGCGGACATGATAGCAATTTCTCTGCTTTTTGTGCTTACGAGTTGGACGGCTCTCTGGTTTGGCGTTTCCGTCATCGGTTTCGCGCTTGTCTTGTGGAACCCCAAACGCGAACCACTTAAACGCCGGATTCACAAACCCAATCCATTCACGCACACGGCAATTTTGCTCCCGGTGTACAACGAAGACACCACGCTCGTGTTCGCCGGCTTGCAAGCAATGCGGGAATCACTTGGCAAAACAGGACAAGCCGACCACTTTGATTTTTTCTTGCTGAGCGATTCCACGAATCCCGATATTTGGCTCGCGGAAGAAAAGCGTTGGCGGCAACTGTGCCGCGCGAGCGACGGCCTCTCCAAAGTTTATTATCGCCACCGGCGCGTCAATACGGGTCGCAAGGCTGGGAATATCGCCGACTTCTGCAAGCGCTGGGGTGCCGCCTACGACTTTATGATTCCCCTCGATGCCGACAGCCTCGTGGAAGGAGAACTGCTGCTGGAGATGGTGCGGCAAATGGAAGCCAATCCCCAGCTCGGCATCCTGCAAACGCCGCCCCTGCCCTTGGGAAGTTCTTCGCTCTTGTCGCGATCCCAGCAGTTCATTTCGCGATTGTGCGGACCAATTTTGTCGCGCGGCTTTGCCTGGCTCACGGGCGCCGACGGCAACTATTGGGGACACAATGCCATCATTCGCACGGCCGCGTTTACGCGCTACTGCGGCTTGTCAGAACTCCCCGGCCAACAACCGCTTGGGGGTGAAATTCTCAGCCACGATTTCGTCGAAGCGGCCTTGATGCGCCGGGCGGGCTATGAAGTTCGTCTCGCCACGGATCTCGTCGGCAGTTACGAACAAAGCCCCACGACGTTGCCGGAATACGCCCAGCGCGATCAGCGTTGGTGCCAAGGGAATATGCAGCACACGCGGCTCATCGTGAGTCGTTTCATCGCACCGATGAATCGCTTCCATTTTTTCACGGGCATGTTGGCCTACGTTTCCTCGCCCCTGTGGATGCTGTTTCTCTTTGTAAGCCCGCTCGCGTTTTGGGGCATGCGCACCCGCCACGGTTTTGACGATCCCAGCGTATGGAGCGGCATCGCCCTATTCGCAGGCATCATGACGCTGCTGCTCTTGCCTCGATTGTTTGGGCTAATTGTCGCGCTCGGCAATGCAGAAGCACGTCGTGGGTTTGGCGGTACCTTTCGTCTGATGAGTAGCACGGCTTTTGAACTGGTCCTTTCGGTGTTGCTGGCCCCCATCATGATGGCCTTCCATACGCTGTTTGTGTTCACAACGCTTCAAGGCAAACGGGTCGAGTGGAACTCGCAGCATCGCACCGAAGAGGGGCTTAGCTGGGGCGACGCATGGCGGGTTCATCGCGGACAGACGTTCGCGGGGATCGCCCTTGCCGCGTTGGCTTATCTGCTCTCCCCAACCATGCTGTTGTGGCTCGCGCCGATCGTGACGGGGTTGGTATTCTCCATTCCGCTCTCGATCTTCATTAGCAGCAGCGCCTGGGGCGATCGTTTTCGTCGCTTAGGACTTTTGCAAATACCCGAGGAAACCGACGTCCCCGATATCATCAGTCGCTTTCAATACCATCTCCGCCATTCTCAAACTCCGTCCCGCGACCCGCGGGTCTTTGAACAATTCTTGCTCGATCCCCAATGGATCGGCGATCACATTGTGAGTTTGCAGGCAACGCAAGGCGTGGCTCGAGCAAATCTCCACACCCTGCAGCGCGTCCGCTGGAACATGGCTCGGCAGCGTTGCTCCGAACTATCTCCGGCCGACAAGCTTGCCCTCTTGAGCGATCCCAACGCCCTGCACCATTTTCATTTTCGCGCCTGGTCAACGCTCCGCGACGGCAAGGCAGAATCGCACATGCGAAACTGACGGAACCGTGAGTTCACGCTTGTGGCGTGAGGTTCTTACTGTAAATCCGATAGGTCTTATAACGTCGGCCACCGACGCGCTCGATCATGCGGTTCACGAGCGTGTTGTCTTCCAGGGTCCAACTTAACTCGACGCCCTTGAATTCACTTTTGTCGATGCTGTTGCGCTTTGTCTGAAGTACCAAAGACTCCGCGACGCCCCGTTTGCGATAGCCGGGCACCACGCCGAGCACCGCAAGCCGCCCCGTGCGAATCTTCCGCATCCGGCAAGCAAGCCGCACAAGCCCGATCGGCAAGCCGCCGTTCATCAAGCGCCCACCGAGCGGCTGGATCGCTTCGTTCAGATTCGGCAGCGTGATCGAAACACCCACCGGTTTGCCGGCGACTTCCGCAAGTTGCACCAGCTCCGGCACGGCGAGTCGTTTGAGATCGTGAGCCAAGTGGTCGAACTCGGCGTCGCTCATCTTGACGAAGCCCCAATTCTGTTCGAGCGATTGGTGATAGATCTGCTTGCAACGGGCGATCTCGGCATCAAAATCGTTGAAATTCATTGCCCGTACTTTCACATCGTAGCGGTCTGCGAGTTTGGTGACCCGCTCGCTCCAGGCGGCATCCATATTGTTCTCGCGGCTGAACCACCAGGCGTACAAATCCTTGGCCTTTTCCAGACCGTAGCGAGTAAAGAGTCGTTGATAATACCGCGGCTGGTGATTCATCATCACGGCGGGCGGCGTCTCGAAACCATCGACCAACAATCCGCAGGGATAGTTCGTTGAATAGTCGATGGGTCCCATCATCTGCGTCCGGCCACGGGCGCGGAGCCAGGCACTCGCCCGATCCAACAGCGCCCGCGAGGTGCGAACATCATCGATCGATTCGAACATGCCGAAGCAGCCGAGGTTGGTGCCTTGCACCTTGTTGTAAGTGGGATCGTCGCTTACCACGAGTCGGCCAATCGTTTGACCGTCGCGCTTGGCAACGAAGGCCTGGGCGGCGCCGTGGCGAAAAAAGGGATGCTTCTTCGGATCGAGAAACTCGCGGACCTGCATATCAAGCGGGGCAACCCAATTCACGTCGAATTGGTGAATCCGTTTGGGGAGTTCGATAAATTCGGCAATGTCACGTCGGGAGGTGACCGCGTGGATGCTGGCCGGGGCGACGGCCGTGCTGAGTTCCGACCAGGCACAACGCGGCGCGGCCACGGGCAGAAACGGCGAATACAGGGCAGTGGCAAGACTCATGGCAGGCCTCCATGGCAAGAATGTTTCGATTTTCCGCTGAAACGGCGAAATGCCGGCGGGATTAAACTTTTAAGCGAGAAGCCCCGGAAGTTGTTACTGAGATTTTTGGCATACCGCTTGCGAGAATTTCCATAGGTTCACAACCCCCCGATGCTTTTTTGGAAACGACCATGCCTGACAAGAATAAATCCCTTCACGGCAATGCCCCAGACAAGTCGCCCATAGCTCTGCTGTTGATCGACGTGATCAACGATTTTGACTTTCCCGAGGCGGAGCAATTGCTGCGTTACGCCGTGCCAATGGCTCGGCAGATCGCCGCGCTGAAGCAGCGTGCCAAGAACGCAAAGGTCCCCGTGATCTATGCCAACGACAACTTCGGGCGCTGGCGATCCGATTTCAATGCGATTGTCGAACATTGCTTGCGAGAAGATTCCCAAGGAAAGGAAGTCACCGAATTGCTGCGGCCCGAGGAGGACGATTATTTTGTCTTAAAGCCAAAGCATTCGGGCTTCTTCTCGACAACGCTCGATCTCGTCCTCGAATACCTGGGAGTGGAAACGGTCGTGCTCGCGGGATTGGCGTCAAATATCTGCGTGCTCTTCACGGCGAACGATGCCTACATGCGCGATTACGAAATCATCGTGCCGAGCGATTGCGTCGCCGCGAACACCGAGGAGCTCAACCTCCAGGCCCTCGAACAAATGCAGATCGTTCTCAAAGCCGATGTCGGCAAGTCCGAGGAGATCGAATTCTCGTCCCGGACGGACATCATCTCGGACGGAACGCGGGTCCAATACGGATGATTTGAAGAAATCGGAATCGCCACTTAATTTCGACGTTTGCACTTTCTAACCCCGAATCTCACGAATTCCACGAATCACGAGTCTTCCGAGTATTATTCGTGCAGATTCGTATCATTCGTGGTTCCCCAAACTACGTGTTTATTGGCGCACGATTCGGTCCTGCTGAATAGCTTGGCCTGTTTGCCTTGTTTGCCCTGTTTGGCCGCGCGCTGTTTCGTTCCATGAGTTTCTCATTTCAAGACGGTCAACTTGGTCAAGACGGTCAAGACGGTCAACTTGGCACGCGCGTTTTACGAATCACTCTCCTGAGGTCGATTCGAATCGGCGCGCACCCCGAGCGCCGCCGTAGGCCGGACCGAGTGGAGCGAGTTCCGGCACTATACGGGTTCATTGCCGGAACTGCGCACGGCTTGTTCCGGCCTACAATCTAGTTGCTAAAAAACATTGCCGCGATCACAGCGATGCCGCGCATGAACTGCGCGGATCGCTGAAGGCTGACGGCTATTTTCCACCATTATCGCGATTCAAAATCGCGCCGCAACAAGTATTTTTGGCCGGGGGAAAGGTTTAAGTCGTTGGTCGTAAGTCCTTAGTGAAGACGTTACTTACGCCTTACGACTTACGACTTGCGCCCTCTTTCGCTGCGGTCGCGGAGAGGGAAGAAACCACGAATGATGCGAATCACACGAATAAGCGGGAATGCGGCCCCCTCTTAACCGCCGAGCGTCGGTAGTGTTCTCTTTTCGTTGTAGCATGGCTCCCCGAGCCGTGACTGTTTTGTCTGCTCCACGGGGTTGTCTGCTACACGGGCCGGGGGCCCATGCTACGTTAATGCAAGCGGCGTGGTGACCGCGAGCGAGGATTCCTACGTCGAGGACATGGATCGGG
>JBGTEU010000656.1:0-2214 GCA_041747595.1 Bythopirellula sp. | reverse complement strand
CATCACCGGCTTGGCGGCCGGATCATTCGCGCCGCTGCGGCCAAAGACGGCCGTGAGCGAGTGAAACACATTGTGCCAATCGACCGGCTTCCCGTCGGTGCCATACCAGCTCACATCCGGCAGCCCGCCCGGCCGCTCGGCTTATACAGGTCGCTCGACCCGGCGAGCCGCGTGGCCATCGGGCCCGTCATGCCGAAGTCGCCGCGCCAATAGCGGCGGATGTTGTCGCGGTAGTGGCCATTCCACTCGGCCCAGCGGCTCTTGGCAAACGAACCCACTTGATACGCCCCCGCGGCATCCCACGCCTCGGCGATGATTTTCGTGTCGGCCAGCATCGGATCCTCGGCGATGGTTTCCACGAGCGGCGTATTCGGCATCAATTCGCCGTTCCTATCGCGGCTCAGTATCGATGCGAGATCGAAGCGGAAGCCATCGATGTGATAATTGTAAACCCAGTAACGCAGGCAGTGGAAAATCATTTCGCGGCAGATGGGGTGGTTGCCGTTCACGGTGTTGCCGCAGCCTGAGTAATTTTTGTAGGTACCATCCTCATTGAGCATGTAGTAGACATTGTTTTGCAGGCCCTTGAAGCTCAACGTGGGGCCCATGTGGTTGCCCTCGGCAGTGTGATTGAAAACCACGTCGAGGATCACTTCGATTCCAGCGGCATGGAGTGCGCGAATCATTTCCTTGAATTGCCGCACTTGATCCCCCGGTTTGTCTCCTTGCATATAGCCACGATGGGGCGAGAAAAACGCAATCGAATCATAACCCCAATAATTTTGCCGTTCGGGTTTAGCACCGAAGGGATCAAGAATCGGAAACTCATGCACCGGCATCAATTCGACGGCCGTGATGCCGAGCGATTTCAAATAGGGGATCTTTTCGATCACCCCCTCGTAGGTGCCGCCATGTTTCGCGCCGCTGGAGCCTGCCTTGGTGAAGCCCTTGACGTGCATTTCGTAAATGACCGTCTCGGAAAACGGCCGGCGAAGATGGCGATCTCCTTGCCAATCGAACATGTCGTCGATCACCACGCAGCGCGGGGGACGAATGATCCCATCGGTAGACGGCTGAAAATCTCCCGCGAGTGCCCGGGCGTAGGGATCGATCAAACGCGCACGAGAATCGAAGCGGTGACCTTCCTCGGGAGCAAACGGGCCGTCGGCTTGGAAATGGTAAAGCTGCCCCGCTTTGAGCCCCGGAACGAACACGCTCCAAATATCGCCCCAGCGGTCGGTCGTGGGATTGAATTCGACGACCCGGTACGGCTCGCGATCAGAAACGCGACGGTACAACAGCACGCGCATCGCCGTTGCGGACCGGCTGTAAACAACAAACTGAACCCCCGCTTCCTGAACGATCGCTCCATAGGGAAGCGGGTAGTGAAACTGCATGTAGTTGTGCGTAATAGGCATAACGAACCGCGAAGCACCGGTGGAGGTAAACGTGGGCGTCCAAAGACTCAGCATGGGTGAAGGCTCTCTGTTGGCGATCAATGGCGAACGAATAACCTATTTCAGGTGCGCGGATCGGTAACGATTCGCACCACAAACATCGCTGCCACTAACTTTCGACATTTACCTCCCGCGTGCATGATTTCTCAAATTGCCCGCTGCAGAGCTTCGTTGCTTCCTATGTTTGGTGTCACCCCTGCCTTCCGGCAAGGTCGTGTGAGTGGATCATGTCGGGGATGCGCATTTACAACACAAGCTTCGCCACGTGGGACAGCCGTTACAGCGTGTGTGCGCAACGGACTAATCGGCCCACTATTGTAGGCACAATTGGCACGGCTGGCATGGTCGGGAAACTCTTCCACGCGCCACTTGGTCGGTCGTTCACGTACCGTAACTTGGTCGTTGACACTCGCCAACTGCCAACCGTAGAATTGCCCGTTCTTGCCGCAAGAGAGTGTGCAATTCCATGTCAAAAATAACCTACCGCGATTCCGGAGTCGACCTCGAAACCTATCGAGAGTCTATGTCGCGCTTGCCCGCACTGATGCGACGGACGCATTGCCCGCGGGTTTTGCCCTGGAATAACGGATTTGCCGGTTTGTTCTCGCTCGATTTTGCCGGTGGATTGTTTTCGCGGAACTACAAAGAACCGGTGCTGGTTTCCTGTACCGATGGAGTCGGCACAAAACTCAAAGTCGCCCAAATGGCCGGCAGGCACGACACGGTCGGCATCGACCTGGTGGCGATGTGCGTGAAC
>JBGTEU010000655.1:0-2027 GCA_041747595.1 Bythopirellula sp. | reverse complement strand
TACGTTGGTTGAAGTAGGCCTCGCCCTTGGCAACCGTGCCCTGATAGACGCGGGTGTATGTGAGCTGGCCATATTCGTCGTCGACGATTTTGAACGCCATGCCGACGAACGGATCTTTCGGATCGCTCGTGAGCGGAATCTTCTTTCCTTCTTCCTTGGGGTCGAGGGCGTAGAACTCACGATCCAGAGGGGAGGGAAGATAACGATTCACCGCGTCGAGAAGCGGCTGGACCGCCTTATTCTTGAAGGCCGAGCCCATGTAAACGGGAGTAAATCCTTGATTGATCGTCGCGTTGCGAACGATCTTATTGATCAAATCCATTGGCACTTCTTCTTCCGAGAGCAACAGCTCCATCAACTCATCGCTGTACATCGAGAGCGACTCGAGCAGATGGTGCCGGGCGGCTTCGGCTTCTTCCCGCAACTCGGCGGGGATTTCCTCCTCGCGGATTGTTTCGCCGTTTGCGCCGTCGTTGTAGAGCGCCTTCATGGTCAACAGGTCGATCACGCCCTTGAAATGTTCTTCGTTACCGATCGGAAGTTGCATCGCCACGGCGTCGGCGCCAAGCTTCTCGCGGACCTGCTTGATGACTGAATTTGAGTTCGCACCCGTGCGATCCATCTTGTTGATAAATGCGAGACGGGGCACGTTGTAGCGCTTCATTTGGCGGTCAACCGTCATCGACTGCGATTGCACGCCCCCCACCGAACAGAGCACTAGCACCGCGCCGTCGAGCACGCGCAAGCTGCGCTCCACTTCGACCGTGAAATCAACGTGCCCGGGAGTGTCGATCAGGTTGATCGTGTTGCCTTGCCACTGGACCGTGGTGGCCGCGCTGGTGATCGTGATGCCGCGCTCTTTTTCGAGCTCCATGTGATCCATGGTCGCACCATCGCCACCACCACGCACGTCTTCGATCTTGTGGATACGACCGGCGTAGTAAAGGATGCGCTCGCTCAGGGTCGTTTTGCCCGAGTCGATGTGTGCGGAAATTCCAATGTTTCGTACTTTACGCAGGTCCATTTTTTAACCTCAAACCATCTCAATCAACAAAAATATCCAACGCCACCGTGTGCAGTACACGTAGTCGCTTGTACCAGGGATTTGCCTAGGAAGGCGAACTGCTTTCCCGGCCGACGCAGAATTTCCCAGGGCGCCCTATAATCCCCGGAGGGAAACATCGGCCCAGGCGGGTGGCTTCCTGTCACCCTGTCGCAAGGCGGGGTAATCTGGTATTTTGCCCTCGCAAGCTTCCGATAGCTAGTGCAAATGCGATTTCCTCCGGGAAAACCGCCGTTATTCGAACCTGGACATTCCTTGTCAAGTTCGCACCAGAGTACGCAGAGAGCCGTTTTCCGCAAAGAGCGATTTGTATTTTACGCCACTTTCACCGCAAAGGCGTGAAGATTTCGAGAGCACACACCGTTTGCACTACTAGGGCACTGCCGATAAGTGCTTTTCCTACCGTCAGATACGCTCCATGGCCCCTTTACCCGCCCTACCGCAGAGTGCTGGCACCGACACTGCCAAGTCGAGAGAAGTGGCCGCCAAATTGCCGGAAGGCTGGTTAGGGCATTACCCATGGGCGACGTTCGTACTGCCCATGGTCGCATTCATGCTGCTGGGAACTTTCGAGCCCTCGCCGCCCAAAAATTTTGATCCCGCAGCCGCTGAGAATATCACCCAGCTGCGTGCCAATCTGGAGCGGGCCGAGGCGCTCGAAGCCACCAGCGAGGGGTTGCTTCCCAAATTTTCCTACCAGGAATATCCGTGGGTTTACTCAGCCAAAATCGCCCTGGTGGTGCTCACGATGATCGCGGTCCTGCCGGGGTATCGCACGTTTCCCTGGCGGGTGAGTTTCTTAAGTGTCGTGGTCGGCGTGGTCGGCGTCGTGTTGTGGATTGTTCTGTGCCATTTGCGGCTCGAACCAAAAATCATCGGCCCTTTGGATCGTTTTCTCGGCGGCTTTATCCCTGGCCTCGAGCCGGAAGACACACCGTCGGTTGGTTTGATGGGGATGCTGGGA
>JBGTEU010000654.1:0-8067 GCA_041747595.1 Bythopirellula sp. | reverse complement strand
GATTGTCGATTGCTGCCCCCCAGTATTCCAGAATATCGCCCGGCTTGAGCTGCAACTCCGCGGGGGTCGCCGTCATGCGGCCGACAAATTTGCCCGTCTGTTCCAGCTTCAAGAGATCGTGCTTAAGCACTTGCTCGCCGGCGACTTCTCCCAAAAGCACGACGTTTCGCAAGGCAAAATCGGGATCGCGCGCTTCTACTTCGATCGTAAACGGCGAATCAACCGGCACGTCGAGTTGCTCGATCAACTTGCCGTCCTCATCCACGGGGGCGAGCAACCGAATCTCGGGGGCGTAATCGGGGGTGACGTCAATGTTGTATTTCGGCGGCAGCGTACTCATGCGGCCGCTGGTCGTTTTGTATTGCAGAACATAGCTGTCGAACTCGGGCGTGCGACGGTCCTCCTCAAGGGCCAGCGTGAATTGCGCGCTCGCCTTCATTTTGTCGGCGGTCATCGGAAGATCGTTTCGCCCATCGGCACCGAAGTCGATGTTCGCACTGGCAATCTCGTGATTGGCGAGCGCGTAGAGACTCACCTTGGTCCCTTCGAGGGCGTTGATATCGCCGGTCCCTTCGACCTCGCGCGGCGGCAAGCCCGTGTAGGCCGGGAATTGATAACGCACCTTTTCGACAACGAGCGTCGGCCGTGCGAAGACGGTGACGCGATATTTCGATGACCTGGCATCCCCCGCCTCGACCCAGTAGTCGAGGTCTTGTTGTACTCCGCCGCCATCGCCTTCAGAAGAGCTGCCGCCCCCGGAGAAGCGGTCCGGCAAACGACCTTGGTGGCGCGCTCCGCCCGCCGACGCCGTGAGCATGACTTCGCGGTCCACCGCTTGGCCATCGAGCGTCGAATATCGCACCCGCACTGGTTCGCCGTCTCGCAGCCCCAAAATTTCCGCGGAGACTTCCAGCGATTCACCACGGGCAATTTGTGTGTCCCCCGGAGTGACATTCGTAATCTCCACGCGGCTGGGAGCGGCGATGTTCGACCAGGGGAGCAGCACCCGCTCCATCGACGCGGTGAGATTCTTAGGCGACAGCACGCGGTACAACGCACACACCGCCACCACCGCCACGAGCACGTAACCCAATCGCAACAATGCCGTGCGGTCGATCACCGAATCGAGCGAGACCTCCGACAACCGTTGCGCGGCCTGTTGTTCGATGGCTTGATAAACCTTTTGTGAAAGTTGCTGCCGGCGATTCCGCAGTAGCAAGAAATTGAGCAAGCTGTTTTTCAGTGTCGGCGAGCTCCGCTCGATGAGCTGCGCGGCGTAGGCCGGATTGATGGGCTGCGAAACAAGCGGCCAAAAGGTCCGCCAACTGTACCAACCGATCCCCACGAGCATAGCGACGAACAGCACCATGCGGCCCGGGCCATTCCAACCGCCCGGGATCACCCAATGCTCGAGTACCGACACGCACAACAGAAATAGCAAGACGCCGATCGTGAGCGTGATGATCCCCGATGCCAGATCGACCCATTTCAACGAACGCCGCGTTTGGCGGATTTGCTCGTCAACGAGCAATTCCTCGGCACGCGGTCCGGCGACAAAGGGAGGGGGCGGAGGTGGTTGGGTGACGCTGGCCATAAATCGACAAGTTGAAAGGGTATGTGGCAGACCTGCCTCCATTATAGAAGTCTCCGCTGGCCGGTCAGGTCGTAGTTTGAGATTTTCGCGTAAGCTGGGGTAGAGGTTTGCCCAATTTTGCCGGAAAATGCGGCCCCACCTTTGAAACTTAGCCGGCAGCGTTCCGCTGCCGTGAGACAGCCTTGCTTTCACCCACCGAATTTCGTGAGCTCGTCAGCGGTCGCCGCACCGGTGCCAAGGCGATTGCGCTCCGCACGGCGCTGCGTATTGCCGAGGTCCCTTACGCCCTGGCGATGCGTTATCGCAATCGACGCTATGCTCGCGGCAGCGCGAAAATTCATGACGCGGGCGTTCCCGTTGTGAGTGTCGGAAATCTTACGCTCGGCGGTACGGGCAAGACGCCACTCGTCGAGTGGATCGCCCATAAGTTGCGCGCGTCGCACATTCGCGTGGCGATTGTGAGCCGTGGCTACGGCGGCGAGGCGGGGGGCTACAACGACGAAGCGTTGGAGTTGGAACTCGCGCTTCCCGACGTACCGCACGTGCAAGATCCCGACCGCGTCGCCGCGGCGCGCGTGGCCGTCGGGGAACTCGAGATGCAAGTGATTTTGCTCGATGACGGGTTTCAGCATCGCCGCTTGAAACGGGATTTGGACATCGTGCTCCTGGATGCCACCGAGCCGTTCGGGTTCGAGCACGTATTCCCACGCGGCACATTGCGCGAGCCGCTCGTCGGCTTAGCAAGGGCCGACGTCGTCGTTCTCAGCCGCGCCGATATGCGCGATGAACCCAATCGCGAAAGAATTCACGCGCGAGTCGCTCGTCTCGCCCCCCAAGCCGCCTGGTGTGAAGTGGAGCATCGCGTCGCGGAGCTTATCAACAGCGCCGACCAACGCGTTGACGTGAGAATGCTCGCCGACAAACGAGTCGCGGCTTTCTGCGGCATCGGC
This sequence comes from Bythopirellula sp., assembly GCA_041747595.1. Classification (GTDB taxonomy): domain Bacteria; phylum Planctomycetota; class Planctomycetia; order Pirellulales; family Lacipirellulaceae; genus Bythopirellula. Next base: position 5,523 of record JBGTEU010000654.1, on the reverse strand, counting down.
AATCCGGCCGGCTTTCGTCACACGCTCAACACGCTCGGTTGCGAGATCGTCGCGTGGCGAGAGTTCCCGGACCACCACAATTACACTCGCGAAGACGTGACCTCGCTGAGCCAATGGGGTCAACAAGCCGACGCGCTGCTTTGCACCCGCAAGGATCTGGTGAAGCTCCGCGTGCCGACGTTGGGAAGCATTCCCCTCTGGGCGGTGGGAATCGGAATCGGTTTTCTTAGCGGCCAAAATGTCTTGGAAGAAAAGTTGGAGAAGATACTGAAAGAAATCGATGGTACTATTGTTGAATAGGAGTGAGTATGTCTACCAAGAAATTACCACCGATTCATCCAGGGGAAATTCTTCTGCTTGAGTTTTTGGAACCTTTGGGTCTCAGCCAGTACCGTCTTTCCAAAGATATCAGTGTGCCGCCGCGACGCATCAATGAGATCGTGAAGGGGTCGCGAGCCATTACTGCGAATACAGCATTGCGATTAGCGCGATATTTTGGCACGTCTGAGAGATTCTGGCTTAACCTACAGTCGCATTTTGAGCTTGAAACGGAGCGTGACCGCCTTGGCAACTCCCTGCAGAGGGAAGTGCATGTCTTGGCCGCCAACAATCAATAGCTCACTTCGCGGGCAGCACGGCGATGTTGTTCACCAGCCGTTCGGTCCCCAAGAGTTCCATCGCCACGTGTTGGGCCAATTGTTTCGTGTAGTAAGAAACACACGACCCAGAAAGCAATACGAATTTTTCCGACGCCGTGACGCGGAGTTGGCGAATGCGGCCGGGGAGTTGAGCTTCCAACTCCTCGCGAACCCGCTGTGCGATTTCCTGGCCGGCGAGTTCCGCACGCAAGTGCTCGTGGGAGTTATGAAGCGATGCGATTCCCGCCACATAGCTGGCCTCGAGTTCCATCAAGGTGAACCGGGCGGCCAGATCGCTGGCCAATCCGCGACGGACAAGAGCTTTCATCTTCGTCCCTTCCGTGAAAAGAGAGTGTGAGACAGTTGCCTCCCACAGGTTGTGCAATCTAATCCCGGCAGCGAGCAAAGGTCAACAGGAACCGCGGCATTCTCGAAAAACTTTAGCGCATGACAGTCACCGAACTGCGCACGGCAAATCGCCACCGACACGCTAGCTGATTTTGCCCAGCTTCACCAAAAGCTCAATGACTTGCCCGGCGAGTTCCGCAGGAGAGAGGTGATTCGAGTCGAGCACCAACTCGGGTTGCTGGGGCGGTTCGTAAGGAGAGCTGACCCCCGTGAAATTTGCGATCTCACCCGCGCGGGCCTTCTTGTAGAGTCCCTTGGGGTCGCGAGATTCGCATGTTTCCAGCGAGGCGTCGACAAACACTTCGAGAAAATCGCCCGCCGGCAGGCTCGCCCGCACAGCGTCGCGATCGCCGCGAAAGGGGCTCACAAACGCGGTGAGTGTCACCAATCCCGCGCTCGACAGCAATCCGGCCACCGCGCCGACGCGGCGTATGTTCTCTTCGCGGTCCTGCTGCGAGAATCCCAAGCCGAACCGCTTGCCGAACTCCTCGCCGTAGCGTTCTGCTAGCATGTCGGGCGTGGCGTTCAGGCCATGCCGCACATTGTCGCCGTCGAGCAAGTAACTCCGGACGCCGCGCTGGAACAACATTTTGTCGACTTCGTTGGAGATCGTGCTCTTGCCGCAACCGCTCAAACCGGTGAACCACACGACGCAGCCGCGATGGCCGTTCAAGCGTTCACGATCCTCGCGCGAGACGGAGTGCTGATGCCAAACGACAATCGGATCTTCGGCTGCCATGGTCTTATAGCTGGCCTCTTTGTAGGCCGGAACAAGCGGTAGCGCAGTTCCGGCAATGAATAGGTACACCATGCCGGAACTCGCGAAACTCGGTCCGGCCTACGATCTTTGTTGAGTCTCAGTCGGCAATCCCTGCCAATTCACACAGATTCGCAGAAACCACCGGCTGGGGGCAACTCCAAACCAAAAAGAACAAGGCCTCGCGGCACCAGCGGCCCACGGGGTGGCCTTGCACGTAGCCGGATCCCTTGGCAGTCCCCAGTGCGGCCTGCGTCGCACGCAGCACCAAACTGTTTGCCCGTTGCCTTAACGTTTCCGTGGAGCAATCGGCTTGGCCTCGCACGACGCCCAGCAGCGTGTCGAACACTTCCTGGTAATCTTCCTCGAGCGCGTCGAGCGGGGCCTCCAGGCCGGTGCGTTTGGCCGATTCCGCACCGATAAAATCGAGGGCCGCGCGTGTGAGCCCCAGTGCCAGCGTCGAAGTTTGATGCCCGCCCGTGCCGGCCCCCGAACCGAGTGCCATCACGTTCTCCACGGGCCCGGCGATCAGCCAGCGATCTTCCACGAACACGCGCTCGCAACGAATCTCGCCGGTGTCGCTTGCCGACACGCCGATGAGTCGTGCCGGAGGCGGCACCGACACGCCCGGAAAATCCGTCGGGAGAACCACCAACAATTGCTCGGCGGTTGCTTCGCCATGTTCCATCAACACCGCGCCGGTCACGACGTGCTCGGCATGCGGCGCGCCCGTCACCCAGGGGCTGAAGCCATCAAATAGAAATCCCCCCGGCACGCGCTCGGCCCGCAGCACGGGGGTCTTCAGATGCTGCCGGCTGGTGGTGAGATGCGAGATCCCCACCGTTGCGAAACGCTTTCCCGTGGCGAGATCGGGGAGCAGCAGTGCTTTCAATTCCTCGTTGTCGCAGGTGGCGATGCGCCGGCAGGCCCCCGAGCGCTGCGTGATGACAAACGTCGTGGTGAGGCACGCGCGGCTCAGCTCCAAATAGCCGCGGATAATTTGCTCTTGGTCCCAATGCTGGCCACCCCACTCGCGCTCGAGAAACCACTCGAACACGCCGTACTCGCCGCAGAGTCGCAACTGCTCGGCAGGCCATTGGCCAGAGAGGTCGGTTTCCCGCGCAAGCTCGGCCATCGACGCGCACAACTCGGCGAGGGCAGGGTGATCGGGCGAAGTGATCGTGGTAGGCATGGTTGTCGTTGCGTTGATGGATTACATCGAGAATAGCCGCCGCTCGACGAGCGGCCGGTCCGCAGACCTGCGATCAAGTAGGAATCGCGGCTAATTTGTAACGCCATTGTATCCCAACCACGAACCACGAGTCACGCGCCGCCGCTTACCGCATGTTCATGTCGGAGCTCAAGCCGCCGGCAGCCACCAAGTATGCGTGCTTCACGTAATCCATGACCATGCGATGGGCGCTGAATCGGGCTGCCAACGTAGAAATCGAATTCGTCATCCGGCCGATCCATTGCTTGGGCAAACCGTCGGCGTCGCGATCATAGAACAGCGGGATCACTTCTTCCTTCAACACCCGCATCAAGTCGGCGGCGTCGCGTTCATCGGCAATCGTCGTGTCGCGGTGCTGCATGCCGTGGCCGATGGCGAATCCGTTTTTGCCGTTGAAGGCCTCCGCCCACCAGCCGTCGAGAACCGAGCAATTCAAACCTCCGTTGAGCACGACTTTTTGGCCGCTCGTGCCCGAGGCTTCCAGCGGACGCCGCGGGTTGTTGAGCCATACGTCGACCCCCTGCGTGAGATGTCGGCCGACGTTGATGTCGTAATCTTCGACAAACACGATTTTGCCCGCGAAGTGCGGATCGTGCCGCAAGTTGGCAATCCCCTGGATCAATTTTTTACCGGGCTCATCCGCGGGATGCGCCTTGCCGGCGAAAATAAATTGGATCGGGTGATTAACGTCTTCCATCATTTCGGCGAATTGATCGAGGTTTCTCAAAAACAAATCGGCCCGTTTGTAGGTGGCAAAACGCCGCGCGAAGCCAATCGTCAGCGCGCTCGGATCGAGTACCGTGCGGGCCGCTTCCACGGCAGATTCGTCTTCGTTGCGGCGCCGACTTTGGCGACTCACGCGGCGACGCACGAATTCCAAGAGCCGACTCTTGAGCACGTTATGCGTTTCCCACAGTTCGCCCGGATCGATGTCGTAAACTTTTTGCCAAATCCCCTTTTCTCCCATGCGGTCTTGCCAATCGGAGACGAGATACTTGTCGTAGAGCATCTGCATCGGGTGCGCGAGCCAACTCGGCACGTGCACGCCGTTGGTAATATGGCCGATGGGGATTTCTTCTTCGACTCGCCACGGCCAGAGGTGCGACCACATCCGCCGCGAAACATAACCGTGCAGTGAGCTCACCGCGTTGGCCCGTCGCGAAAGTTTGAGGCCGATGACCGTCATGCAAAAGAGTTCATTTTCGTTTTGCGGCTCGACGCGGCCCAAGCCCATCAGTTGGTCATAAGAAATGCCGAGCTGTTGCCGCAAGGGTCCCAAATGCTCCTCGACGAGCTTGCCCTCGAAGCGGTCGTGTCCCGCCGGGACCGGCGTGTGCGTGGTGAAGACGGTATGTTGGGCCACGTCGCGCAAGGCATCGTCGAATGACAACCCGTCGTCGCTCATCCGCTCGCGGATCACTTCCAGTGGTGCGAATCCGCTGTGACCTTCGTTCAAGTGGTACACGCCCGGGTAGATCCCCAGCGCGCGGAGCGCTTTCACGCCACCCACGCCGAGCACCAATTCCTGGCGAATACGGGTCCGCACGTCACCGCCGTATAGGCGGCTGGTGAGTTCGCGGTCTTCGGGGCGGTTGCCTTCCACGTCGCAATCGAGCAAATAAAGCCGCACGCGCCCGACGTGCATCAGCCACACCTTGGCGAGCAATTGTCCGTCGAGGGTGTCGATCGAAATCGTAATCGGCTTGCCGTTCTTATCCCGGGCCGGTTCCATGGCGAGGTTCTCGACTTTCGTGTCGAGATATTCTTCCTGTTGCCAGCCGTCGAGATCGAGGTGCTGCTTGAAATAGCCCTGGTCGTAAAACAGACCCATGGCCACGAGGGGAATCCCCAAGCCGCTCGCGCTCTTGATGTGATCGCCGGAAAGCACGCCCAAGCCGCCGGAATAAATCGGCACCGATTCGTGAATGCCGAACTCCGCGGAGAAATAGGCCACCGGCATCGATCCCAAGACGCCCGCCTCTCGCGCGCCCCAGGTGCTTTGGGTGTTGTTGAGATAATCCTTCATCCGGCGGTGGGCCTGATTGATGCGCGTGTAAAGCACCATCTCGCTCACGCGTTGGGCTACCTGATCGGGCGTCATCTCGGAAAGGAGCGCGACCGGATTGTGATCCAATTGCCGCCAACGCACGGGATCGAGATCGCGGAACAACGAAACCACTTCGGGGTGCCAGCTCCACCACAAGTTCCGCGACAGAGAAACCAACTTGTCGTACAGGGCTTGGGGAGTGATTTCCATCCAATTATCACGCGGGGGCTTGGAAACGCTGCCGGGAATCTCGGTTTGACTCATGACGGTTGCTTTCTTTCTGGCTTCCCCAAAAAGTTGCCGCTCAAATCTTGGGATCGGATGTGTGAAATATTGTCTGGGAATCTGGCCGTCAGCCAGTGCCCCGTCGTTTATGTTCTCAAGGTACTTCCTCGGAAGACGCGCATGGTATGTCAACAACCAAGCGAAACTCTAGGATTAT
>JBGTEU010000653.1:0-1831 GCA_041747595.1 Bythopirellula sp. | reverse complement strand
CGCGCCGGTGCTAATGAGTTGCAGTCGCTCCGCTTGGGCAAAGGGACCGCTCAGCACGCGCTCATCTCGGGCAAGACCGGCTCGGGCAAAAGTACGTTGTTGCATGCGCTGGTGATGAATTTGGCACTTCGATACAGCCCGCGTGAAGCGGAACTTTATCTCGTGGACTTCAAAAAAGGTGTTGAATTCAAAACTTATGCGACCCACGAACTGCCCCACGCCCGCGTGATTGCCATCGAAAGCGAGCGCGAGTTTGGCGTGAGCGTGTTGGAACGTTTGGACGAAGTACTGCGGCAACGAGGTGAAGCTTTCCGCGCCTCGGGCGTGCAAGACCTCGCCAGTTACCGCCGCGAATCGGGCGAAATCCTGTCCCGTATTTTGCTCGTGATCGACGAATTTCAAGAACTGTTTGTCTCCGACGATAAATTGGCCCAAGACGCAGCGCTGTTGTTGGATCGCTTGGTGCGGCAAGGGCGGGCATTTGGCGTACACGTTCTGTTGGGTTCGCAAACTTTGGCGGGGGCCTATTCCCTGGCTCGCAGCACGCTGGGGCAAATGGCGGTGCGAATCGCGCTGGAGTGCAGCGAGGCTGACGCTCACTTGATTTTGAGCGACGACAACCCCGCCGCGCGATTGCTCTCGCGACCCGGGGAAGCGATCTATAACGATCAGAACGGCATGGTCGAAGGAAATCATCTGTTTCAGGTGGTGTGGCTCCCCGATCGCGAGCGGCAGCAATATCTCACGCAAGTCCGTGAGCGACAAGTTGCCGAGGAACTCACAACCGAGCCGGCAATCGTGTTCGAGGGGAATGTTCCCGCCAATCCGCTTCAGAACGAAGTCTTGGTGAATCTCGTCGTCGAGGAAGCGAACGAAGCGGCCGTGGAACCAACGATTTGGTTGGGTTCCGCCGTGCGGATCGAGCCGCCGACGCAAATGACTTTTCGCCGGCAGGGGGGCAACAATTTGCTGGTGGTGGGACAGGATGAGCCCTTGGCACTCGGCATTCTGTCGACAGCGGTGGCCGCGCTCGCGGCGCAACTCAAAGGGGACGCGGCGCAGATCACCGTGCTCGACGGCGCACGCCCCGAATCGGCCGATCGCGAGGCATGGCAAAAGGTTGCTCAAGCCTTGGATGCGCGCGTCTCGCTCCATTCGCCGCGCGACACGAGCAAAGTCGTCACCGAACTTGCCGACGAAGTGACTCGACGCAGTGGGCAGCCAGACCAACATTACGAACCTCGTTTCTTGGTGATTCACGATTTGGCCCAATTCCGCGACCTGCGACTCACCGAAGAGGAATTCAGTTTTTCGAGCCATTCGACCAACGGCAAACCCCCCGCGGTCGACAAGCGGTTCCGCGAAATCCTGCGCGAAGGCCCCACGGTCGGCATCCACGTTCTCATCTGGTGCGATTCGCACAACAGCCTGATGCGGGTCTTCGACCGGCTCACGCTGCGGGAACTCGATTTCCGGGTGGCCCTGCAAATGAGCCCCGTCGATTCCACGAGCCTCGTTGATTCCCCCGCGGCGGGCCGACTCGGCGAGCATCGGGCCCTGTTCTATCGCGACGACATGGGAACCCACGTCAAGTTCCGCCCCTACGGCCGGCCGAGCGCCGAATGGCTTGCCTTGCTCGCCGAGCATTTGGGCAAAGCCTCGCGGATCAATGTCGATCTGGGCTAAACGGGCACGACTTCCTCTTACGGTCCAGCTTTGCGAGGTTGTTCAGGTTGTTCAGGTTGGCAACACGTTTATTGGTGGCCAACTTTGCCAATTTGGCCAATTTGGCCGCAGTTTCAAAATCACCCTCCCTTGCAGGGAGGCCATG
>JBGTEU010000652.1:0-4175 GCA_041747595.1 Bythopirellula sp. | reverse complement strand
TCCGTCAAACAACGGTAAAATTCCTGTCGGTGGTTAGCGATCAGGACTTGTTTGAGCTCCTTAATATCGGCAAAACCCTCACCCGTGATCAACTCGCCGGCTGAATCGATGGGTTTGCCGTTGTCGGTTTCCCGCCACATGCCGAGCGCGTTGAAATGCTCCATGGCAAGGCCCAAAGGGTCCATCCGATTGTGACACGAACTGCAAAGCGGCTGCTCGCGATGCACGGCGAGTGCTTCGCGGATGGTGAAAGACTGCCGCTGCTCTTCGTCGCCGGCATCCTCCAATAGTGGAATATTCGGCGGTGGGGGCGGCGGGGGAGTACCCAAAATGTTGTCGAGCACGTACAAACCTCGCTTCACCGGCGAAGTGCGGTCGGGATTCGACGTGACGGCGAGCACCGTCCCTTGCGTGAGAATCCCGCCGCGGGGACTGTCGGCAGGGAGACTCACCATTCGCATTTCGTCGCCCTCGACCCCCTGGATGCCATAGTGCTTGGCCAAATCTTCGTTCAGGAATGTGTAGTCGCTATCCAAAAGCTCCGTGAGTGGGCGGTCTTCACGTAGGACCGTCTCGAACGCGAGTTCCGTTTCCCGTCGCATCGCACGGCGGAGGTCGCCGTTGAGCTCGTACTTTCGGAAGCGGCGGGAGCGCTTGGAAAAATCCTTGCGGAGATTTTCATACTCTTGTTTCTCGGCCTCGGTAAATTCTTCGCGCCGTTTGGAGAGGAGTTCTCGAAAGCGAGCACGCAGGGCGATGGCATTCTCATCGGGAGCTTGGTCGCGTTGGAGTACTTCGGGAGCGTTGACGAAAACGCTCTCAATATCCTGTGCTCGCAGCCATTGGCCGACGAAGTGTTTGACGAATTGCTGCGAGCGGGGGTCGTGGAACATGCGCTCGAATTGGGCGGGAAGATTTTCGCGGAGCTTGCCCTCGGCGGCCAGGCGAAGCAATTCCTGGTCGGGCATCGTCGACCAAAGGAAATACGACAACCGCGAGGCAAGGGAATAATCGTCGAGATAGGGATACTGCCCCTCGGCGTCCGATTCAAGATGCGATTCCTCGCGGAACAGAAAGCGGGGTGAAGCCAACACGGCGGTCATCGCCTCGGCAACGCCGCTTTCAAAAGAGTTACCTGGCTGCGAGTAAATCCCCTCGGCAATTTCCGCCAAACGATCAATCGTCACTTCATCCGCCGGCCGACGAAAGGCGCGGGTGGTAAATGCTTTCAAAAGTTCGCGGGCATAGGCGAGCCGCTCCTCGGCACCCTCGGGGACTTCACGGGGGAAAAAGCGGTCGTACCCGGGGGTGGGCGTCCAGTGCTTCCCGTCAAACGGACCACGCACTACGACGGATTTGATCCGCATCGTGAGCGAGCGAATTTGCTCGCTTGCGGTGAGCGGCGTGAGTTCGAAGATCATTTCGTGCTCGCCAGGCTGCCAATCGACGTCGTAAGTAAATTCATACGGCCGGTGACCCTGGCGGCTGAATTCCTCGTTGAGCTTCCCCATGCCGTCGACCGAGAACGTAAAGCGGCACTTGTTGTAATCGAATTCCTGGTCGACATATTTTTCATCAGCGCTGAGATTCACCTGCAGTTGATAACGCCCGGCGTGCTGCACTTCATAGCGGTGCGAAACCCATCCCGGTACGTAATACGAAAGCCAACGTGGGCCGTGTCCGGCGTCGTTGGGATCGGCACCCTCGCTCTGGAATTGCTGCCCCGTGATCGCGACCTCGGGGACCATCTTAGCTTCGAGAGGCACGGCCTGAGCGACGATCATGCGGGCCGCGGCGAGATATTTTTCCAACAACAACGGCGAGACGGTGAGCACGTCGCCAATGTTGTCGAAGCCATGGCCCGTGTCGTCCTGAGGGAAATCGCCATGGGCGTCGTAATCGACCCCCATCAGGTCGCGAATCGTGTTGCGATATTCGTTGCGGTTGAGCCGCCGAAGCGTCACGCGGCCGGGGTCGGGATTTTGGGGATCGCCGTGGAATACGGATTGTTTGATCCAGCCTTCGAGCAATTGTTTTTCTTCGGGGGTGAGCTGAGGCATCTCGGTGGGGGGCATCATCCCGGCACGGACCATTCGCAACGCACGCCACCAAAGCTGGGGATCGTCGACCAACGCTTCGGGCGACTCAAAACCATCGAAGGCCACGCTCCCCTCTTGCATGCCGTTGGCGTGGCAGTCGTAGCATTTCTCGGCCAGGAGCGGTTCGATTTTTTCGCGGAACAATTCAACGGCAGTTGGGTCGGCTGCATGGGACGGCGTGAGAATCAGAGTCAGTAGCAAGAGACCCGCGCAAGCGTTGAGCGCGTGCCAACAACGTGGTGGCACGACGGAAAAAGTTCGCCGGGAAAAGTACTTGCTGCCAGGCATGGTAGGCGGGCCGCGATTTCGAGGAGGGTACGTTTAGCAGGCAAAGTTGCCGGGCCGCGTGGACCTGTGATTGTACTCCAGCAAGGTGGTAAAAAACCAGCGAATCTCGCCGCGTAATGTCGTGTTTTTTTGCAGGACTGTCGGCAGAACCACGAAACTCGCCGTACGAGAGCGGGTTGACGGACCGCTTGCGAAAGGTAGACTCGAAAGATTGCCGACCACTTGGCGTCGGCGACCACTGGGCTCGTGGCGAAATTGGCAGACGCGCATGCTTGAGGGGCATGTGCCCGAAAGGGCGTGCTGGTTCAACTCCAGTCGGGCCCACTTGTGAGCAGGGAATTCGTTTCACGACGCTCTCTCTCGCAAGCCCCGTGTTGATGAGACTGAGGCTCGTCGTCAATTGCGTTGACGGCGAGCCTTTTTCTTTGCGTTTTCGGCGTGGGAGATTGTCTCTCGACGTAGACACAAGCACCGTGCCTCTTACAATTTGGAAGACGCGTGAGTAGGTGAGTATGTGAGTAGGTGCGAAATTGCATTACCTACTCACCTACTCACTTATTCACCTACTCACCTTCCGCACAGGAGCTTCCGCTATGTTTACGCAAACCATGCAAGACGCCATAAACGAGCAGATCAATCATGAGCTGTTCTCTTCGTACAGTTATTTGTCGATGGCCGCGTGGTGTCAGCACGAGCAGTTCACCGGCTGCGCTCATTGGATGCGGCTCCAAAGCGAGGAAGAAAAAATCCACGCTCATAAGCTTCTCGACTTTCTGCTCGCGCGGAATGCTAAAGTGATTTTGCAACCGATCGCGCAGCCGGAAATTGAATTCACCTCGGTCGTGCAGGTGTTCGAAAAGGCGCTCGCCCAAGAACAAAAGGTCACCGCGCAGATCGACAAACTTTACGAGCTTGCCTTTCAAGAAAAAGCTTTTGCGGCGCTGGTGGAACTCGAATGGTTCATCACCGAGCAGGTCGAAGAGGAAAAAACGGCACGCGAGGTGGTACACAAGTTCCACATGGTGCAAAACGATCCGGCATCGCTGCTGGACCTCGACCGCGATCTAGCGCAGCGCGCTCCTGATGCGGGTGAGTGAGCCTAAGGACCCGTCGTCAGCAGCAAATCGACGAACGGAATCGTCATCGAGCTCAGCGGCGCGCCGCTATAAGCGCCGATACCGCCATAGGAGTAAATCTCCAACAGCAAGAACAAGCAGCCCATGAGCAGCGAAACCAACGAGACCACCAACATCACAAAGTAGACGTCGTATCGTGGTTTCTTGTTGATGACGCTCGGTATGCTAACCGATTCTAAATCTGGTTGCGACATCGTCGCCCTCCTCAATCTGTCCTTGTTGAAACTGACGAAGAATGCGGCCGACGGCCCGATCCGGCTCGGTCTTAAGAATTTCAGCCCGGCCCAAATAGCGGTCGCCGCGGAAGACTTCCACGGTGTGGCCCGGCCTGAGGCCGTCGTCGGCGCCGACGGTCACTTCAATCAACTGGCTGCCGGCGGTACTTTGGGTCTTGCTAACGATACCACGAACGCGAGGCACGATGCCGCTAGGATCGGTGTTGGGGTCGATCCCGTTGTGATCCAGCAAGGCGGTCTTGTTGCCAATTTCCTGGGCGAGTTGCGTGTTGCGCTCGCGGAGGGTCGTCAATTCGTTGTCGGCCTGGTGCAAACCATCAGTTGCTTGCAGGGCGGTTGTGAAAGCCAGATCGCGCTCGGCTTGGTTGGTGCGAATTGCCTCGCGGAGAACGCCGACTTCACCGGTCAGCTTTTCA
>JBGTEU010000651.1:0-10446 GCA_041747595.1 Bythopirellula sp. | reverse complement strand
ATCCGGGTTAATATCTTTTTCTGCAGTAGAATGAAAGCTGGCCGTTTTTACATGCTGCTTTAAATATTCCATCAGCAAAGGATTGTGCATACCACCACCACTTACATAAATTTTACAAGGTTCTTCTTTTATTACATCGTTTAAAGCATCTGCAATAGTGATGGCGGAGAATCGGTTCAGCGTAGCCATTAAGTCTGCATCGTTTGGACGGAGTATGGCAGTACCAATGTCCACCTGACACGTAGAACCAGCGACCGCGCGATAATCCGCGATCGACCCCTCGTATCCAGTCGCACCAGGTACTTGGGGATCATTGCGATTGTGGTTGTGAACTGAATCCGGTTGAGCAAAGATCGTCCGATTATCATGAGTCTGCGACGGGCAAATAAAGGCGTCGACCTGCAATATCCGGAATGATGGCCGCTGATCGTAAAAGCAACCCAAGTTCTGATCCCATAGATCTGCTATTTGAGCTTGTTCGAGGTACGGTAGGATCAAAACAAGCCACGTCTGTTGATGATCGCCGACTCGGAACGGTGGGAGACCTTTCGTTGAATCGTGGTAGTTCTGTACCGCGATTCCAATTTGCTTCATGTTGTTGATGCATTGCGTGCGGCGGGCCGCCTCGCGGGCCGCCTGAATCGCCGGCAGTAATAATGCCACCAACACGCCAATGATGGCGATCACCACCAGTAGCTCGACCAACGTAAAAGCAGCACGTCCGCGCCGCAGGTCTCGGCGTGATAAACTGTCCGTCCGTCCGCGCACTTCCAAGCTGCTACTTCCCATGTATCCATCCTCCCGCTTAAGTGACCGTCGGTTGACGGTCGACTCTACGCTCCAAGAAATCTCGAAGTTAATTGTATGACCGAAAAGCAAGTACTCGTTCCCTGGCGAAACTGCCCCATGATTCCGTCGCCTTGACCGAAAAGGTTCCCCTCCCTCAGTATTGCCTCGATAAGTCGTGACGGGAAACGCTGTTTATCCGCACCCGGCGGGTGAGAGGTCAAAACCTACTGCAAAACGGGCATATTTCGCATATTTTTAGAGTACGCAGCGGAGGGAAAATATAATAGACGTCTATATTGCATTTAACTGCCCCAAAATCGCAAATTGCTCGGGGTGGCCATTTTTTCGTCAATCCGCAATATTTCGCCTGTCTCGACGAATTTTTTTCGGAATTTGCAAGCCGTTAGTATCTCGACAATGGCGTGTCAAGCTCGGCAATGCGTTTTTTAGCCCCGGATTGCAATATTTTCTCCTATCACCATTCCCACCCTCCAAATAGTCTGGAATAGAGGGAGCAGAGCTTTTACTTACGCCTTTGTTGATCAGCACCGCCCTTTGACGTTCGGTGGTCGTTGATCCCTTTGCTCGGCATGCACTTTCAGTTGCCTGGCGGGCGAAACTCTCATCTCGTGTCTAACTAACTTTGCTAAGGGAGGAAAGTCTAATGAAGTTTTCGAAGTTTTTCTTTGCCGCTCTCGGGGCCGCATGTTTTTACCTTACGTCACCAGCGATGGCGGCTGTCCTTGTCAACGACACCTGGCTCGATGGCAATCGGGATGAGCCAGATGCACCTACAAATTTAATTACATACGCGGAAAATAACGGGGTGATTGGGGTAGATGCGGACTCGGACGGAGACCTTGAATCGCGCTGGTTCAAGGGAGGCGAGGGGACCCTCGACCCGGTTGGACCAGGCGGCCCCTTGAGAGGAAACATGTTAGGCGATGATACCCCCAGTCCTACGTCCTCGGCTTCCTGGACGACATATTTTACCGACGCTGAAGGCAACGAAGTCAACTTGGCGAATGTTGGCGACAAGATGGTGCTCACGTGGCAATTTTCGCTGACAGGTGTCAATGCTTCAAATAGCAGCCAAGGCTTACGGATCGCGGTTGTTGACTCTCCCAATAACCGTATAGCGGCTAACGGAACTCCAGGGAATGCAGCTTATACGGGCTACGGAATCTTTGGGAATATGGGGGTGAACTTCGGCCACTCTCGTCCTTGGGACTTAATGACTCGAAACGGGGGCGGCGCTTTGCTGTCTTCGTCTGGCACGTGGGCGAGCGCTGGCGTGCAGGATGGTACCAATGGTGCCTTAGGCTACGCAGACGGGGTGAATTACACTTTCACGTTCGAGGCGGAGCGATTGGCTAACGACGAGCTGGAAGTAACGACGTCGATGGCGGGTCAAGGATTAAATGGCGGTGCAGGCCTGATGACGTCGACCTATGTGGATGCAAGTCCTGCCAGTTTTTTATTCGACACGTTTGCTCTTCGGCCTTCGCAAGCTGTTCAAACGGCAACGATTTTCGACACCAGTCTGTTCCGCGTGGAATTCATTCCGCTGATTCCAGAACCGACTTCGTTCGCGCTGTTGGGCTTGAGCACGCTGGCTTTGGCCCTGCGTCGCAAGCGTTAGGCTTTACGCACTGGATTACGTATTGAAATGCAAACTGGCGGTGCCCCGTATTCGGTGGCACCGCCTGTTTGCTAAGTACTTCTCGCTGACTGATCTGAGAAGCTTGGCAACGTTTTTGAAATCGGAAACAGACAAGAAAACATACGATAGGGTGGTCGAACAAGACCGCAAGGGAGATTGGCATGACGGTTCGGAGAGGCGCAAAGATTTTGGCGGTTGGTTGCTTCATGGCTTTGCTTGGGACAAGCATGCTTTCAATAGCCGTGGCCCAGCTACCATTCTTCCCCGGTGCTGAGGGTTACGGCGGCACGTGGTCGGGCACGGCACCCACGGCGGGCTGGCTTTCCAATGCTACGGTTTACCGTGTGACGAATCTCGACAATAGTGGAGCGGGATCCCTGCGAGGAGCTTTTCAGGAGAACTCCTCGAACAGGATTATCATCTTCGACGTCGCGGGAACGATTAATCTTGAGAGCACCCTCGACATCAAGAATCTTTCCAACTACTACATCGCCGGCCAGACCGCGCCAGGGCCTGTCACCATTACCGGCAGAATGACCCAGCTGACCCATAGCGGAGGCAAAGAAAACCGCAATGTCGTACTCCGCTACCTCACGTTCCGCAGGGGCGCCGGTGGAAGCAATGATGATGCCATCACTTTTGCGGGAAGTGGTTTGGGCACCAACCTGATACTCGATCACGTCTCGGCGTCGTGGTCGATGGATGAGGTCATTTCCGTAGCGAATAACAACACCAAGATCACCGTGCAGTATTCCATGATCAATGACGCCTTGCGCAGTAATCATGCGTACGGCTCGTTGATTCGTCCTCGGATTTCCTCGGAAGTTACGTTTCACCACAATCTCTATGCCCACAATGCGAGCCGGCAAGCCCGTTTCGGCACCTACAATGGCGAAACCCTGACCTCGGATTTTCGCAACAACATCGTCTACAACTTCCGCGATCGGGCGAGCTATGCCGGTGGTAGTTCCGAGTCCGATCAGGAATATGCCGACGTCAATTACGTTGGCAACTACATCATCGCAGGTCCCGGGACGACCGGAAATCCGAATATGGCTTTCAGCGTGGATCGAAATATCGATGTTCGCGTGTATCAATCGGGCAACTTTATCGACCCGAACAAAAATGCTGTGCTGGATGGCACCAATACCGGCTGGGGAATGTTTCAAATCTCGACGCCGGTCACCGATCAAACGCTCACTCAAATGGCCTCGCCATTTAACACGCCTCCCGTCACGACCCAAACAGCCACCGACGCTTACTACCAGGTCCTGGATTACGTCGGCAACTGGTGGTGGGCTCGCGACGTGATTGATGAGCGCGTGATCGGCAATGTCACGAACTTCACGGGTGTTCCCATCGGAGCGGCTTCTCCAATTGCCAGCGAATTTGATGCGGTTCAAAACGCTCCCATGCTGTCCCATCCCGCCGGTTACGACACCGACGGCGACGGCATTCCCGATGCTTGGGAGATCATGCACGGCTTGGACCCCAACAATCCCAACGATGCAAAACTCGACTTCGACAATGACGGCTATATCAATCTCGTCGAATTCATCAACGAAATGGGCGAGTTCCCCGCGCCAGCACCCATCGTATTCAATGGCGGGCTCAATAATCGTTATGCCCACATCATGAACTGGAAGACCGACGATGGCGGCATCACGACGGGTTCCAATTGGCAACCCTCGAAGTACGATCTGGCGGTTATTAAGAATGGCAGTGTCGTGGTTGATTCCGTCGGTCAACACGCAGGCATTCTGCAAATCGCACCCGAAGCAGGCAATAACGCGACCGTGTCGATCACGGCTGGCTGGCTCAAAGCAGCTGAAGGCGTGGAAGTGGGTTCCGCCGCGGGTGTGGGTCATCTGGTCGTGAACAGCGGTGCGACTCTGTTTGCCCCCGTCGTTGCGGTGGGTGCCCTGGGCGAGCTCAGCGGCAATGGCGAAATTGTGGGCAATGTGCTCAATGAAGGCCTGGTATCGCCCGGCAATTCTCCCGGCACACTCAACGTGACAGGGAACTTCGCCCAGAACGAGGGCGGCGTGCTCAAAATGGAAATCGCTTCGACCTCCAGTTACGACAAGCTCGTTATCGGCGGCGCGTTGATGGCGGGCGGTACGCTCGACGTCGATCTCCTAAGCTTCATGCCCCAGGAGGGCGATTCGTTTGATCTTTTTGACTTCGCATCGTCGATGGGTTCATTCACATTCGATCTGCCAACCCTAACAGGTGGCCTCGATTGGGACGTGAGCAATTTGCTCCAGACCGGCCAGTTGAGCGTCGTCTCCGCGGCGCTCGAAAACGCCGACTTCAACGGCGATGGCAGCGTCGATGGTCGTGATTTTCTCATCTGGCAGCGCGGCTTTGGCAATCCGGGCTCGCTCGGCACGGGGGACGCCAACGGCGATGGACAAGTCAACGCCGCGGATCTGGCCATCTGGCAAGGCCAATACGGCAACGTGCCGGAGTTGGTCGCCACCAATGTCACGGTTCCCGAACCAGGGAGCATAGCGCTGTTGTTGAGCGCCGTGACTTTGTGCTGTTTTAGTAGAACACACCGCTAACATCCACGGGGGCGATCGAGGCGACCCCTCGCAGTAAATCGGAGGAGAGAGATCATGCGCACGTTGACCGTGCTTGCGGCTACGTTGTTTTTTTCAACAGAAGCCTCAGTCTTTGCCCAGCTTCCCGCGTTTCCGGGTGCCGAGGGAGTGGCCCAATATGTTACCGGCGGACGCGGCGGCGACGTTTATCGAGTAACGAATCTCAACGATACGGGCGCTGGGAGCCTGCGTTTTGGCGTTCAAAATGCGCCGACCTCGGGACGAACCATTGTGTTCGACGTCTCCGGCACGATCAATCTGGCCTCTAGCCTCAATTTCAATGGCAGGAGTAACATCACGATCGCGGGCCAAACGGCGCCTGGTGGCGGGGTTACGCTGTTCGGCCATCGACTCAATATCGAGAACTCAGACAACGTGGTTGTGCAGTTTCTTCGCATCCGTCCCGCCATTGCAAGCAATGCCGACGGCATTCAGATCCGCTCAGCCACGAACGTGATGATCGACCACGTCACGACGTCCTGGGGCACGGACGAAAACATCTCGGCCACTCACAATTCCAATAATGTGACGGTCCAGTGGTCGACGATGACTCAAGGCATATTGAATCACAGCTTTGGTTCGTTACTCAACGGCGGCAATTATTCGTTCCATCACAATCTGTACGCCCACAATCGCAGTCGGAATCCGCGTCCCCAGCACAGTGGAAACTACCTCAATCTCGATTTTGTCAACAATGTGATTTACAACCCTGGCGATCGTTTCGGCTACAGCGAAGGCGACGGCTACGACATGAACTACATCGGCAATGTCGGCTTGAAAGGTCCGCAAGGTGGCAACACGGCTAATCACCTCATGCGCACCAATAGCGTCAATGCCAAGCTCTATGTCGAGGGCAACATGACAGACATCATCCGCGATGGGCTTTTGGACCTCAATCCCGTCAACGGCGGCGCGGTTTTGGGTCCCACCGATGCCTACACGCTTTCGCCAACGCGGTTCAGCACGAACCTGCCGCAGGTCACAACTCACACGGCCGAGCAGGCCTACATCCATGTATTGAGCCGGGCGGGAGCGGTCAACTACCGCGATGCCCACGACCGCGACATGATCCGCAGCGTCATGAACCAAGAAGGCGGGCATGTTTCTTCCTACACACAGTGGGGATCGCTCCCGGCGCTGCCCGCGGGAACACCGGCGATCGATTCCAATGCCGACGGCGTACCCGATGCATGGGCCACCGCTAACGGTTTCGATACTTCGACGCCGCTCCATCAAACTTTTGCGTCCGATGGTTACACTTATTTGGAAAAGTACATCCATTCGCTCACTCCGTACGCCTATGCCCCGACGAATCTCACACAACATACAATTCGAACAAGTTACGGCAACGGTGCCGATGCCCAAGTAAACGAAAACGGCGGCACCAGCGCGGTGAGCAGCGGCAACGGCACTGCCGGTGCGATCAACGTTCATTGGGACGGTGCCAACGGCAACGTCAATCAGGCCATGTTGCTGAAGTTCGATCTTTCGGAAATCTTGCCGGGATCGGTCGATAACGCGCGGCTTGATCTCACCGCCGCCGCCAATATCACCGGCACGCACGACTTCAAGGTCTACGGCCTTGTCCACGACGCGGACGGCTGGGATTGGAATGAAGAGACCGTTGATTTCAATAACGCCCCAGGCCTCGATTTCGACGGCAATAGTCGTACATTGGGGATCGATCCCCGCTACACGGCCAACGGCAATTTGGCCACGCCAAGCAATTTGCCTCTTCCCGTACCGGAAGATGTCCTCACACTCGGCACGTTCTCCATCGGCAGCACCGCGGCGGGTGAAACGGTGTCGTTTGACAACTTGAATTTGGCCGTCATGTTGAATCTTGCCGCGTACTTCGAAGGTGAGGATCAGCAGGGAATCGTCACGCTCATCTTGCAACAGACCAACAATTCTTCAGCCGCTAGCTTTTTGACCAAAGAGGGCGATTCGCTCCTGGCACCGCGATTGATCGTCGATGCGACCCTGGCGGAACTCTCCGTCATTGAAAACGCCGACTTCAACGGCGATGGCAGCGTCGATGGACGCGACTTTCTCATTTGGCAGCGCGGCTATGGCAATCCGGGCTCGCTCGGCACGGGCGATGCCAACGGCGATGGACAAGTCAACGCCGCGGATCTGGCCATTTGGCAAGCTCAGTACGTGAACGCGCCCGAGTTGACCGCAAATTCCGTGGCCGTCCCCGAACCCACCGCGCTGCTACTGCTGATCACCAGCCTCATCGGCGCCACAAATCGCTTGCGGTTTCGCGATCCGCAAGCCGTGAGTCAATAAGTCTCGCCGAAATCGACTTCCTCGTACTTCACGCGCAGATTGAGCATCTCCTGCTCGGACATCAACCCAAATCGCACCAACTTTTCTGGGTCAGGATTGTTGGGGTTGTAGTGCGAATTGTCGAAGTGCGTCACCGTGTAAAGGGCGTCCCCCGCCTTAAGTTGCACGGGGTTCACGAACTCATAGGTTCGTTGCCAATTGAAGTCGTAAGCGGGGACTTTGAGAATCAGCTCGCGCTTTTCTTCCGGCGTACCGGGGTTGGTCGCCTTGTAGAGCGAAAAATCTTTGCCTCGATAATGCATGTGCGGGGCCAGGGCATAAATCAGTACGTCGGTTGGGAATTGATAGTAATTCGCTTTTTCATAGTGCATATCGTGCGGACGAATGCGAACATCTTTGCGGTTGAAGACTTTGGTTTCCAGCACGTGTTTCGGCTTCTCCAACGCCCATTTGATGCTCATTCTGGAAACATCGGAGATTTCCTCCTTGCCGGTTGGCGTGTAGTGCATCTCGAAGAATATGTCGTGACCCGCCGGCAGTTTCAGCGCGTACCCTTCCGGATACGTGCGGGCATTGAACGGGTCGCCGGCAATGTAATCGCCGATCTTCTTCACCTTGTCGCCGGTGAGTCCATATAGCTCAAACATGGCCTGCATTGCTACCATTTGCTTGTCATTGTGCGGCCCAACAATCGCACCGATGTGGTGGACCACCGCCTTGTTACCAGGTTTCAATTCGATGGCTTGGATGTAGCGATCTTCGGGATAGTTGGCCTTGATGCGGTAGAACTGATATTCGTCGAGGCGAAACCGCGGCACGACGTACGGTTCTTCCATTTCGTAAACAAAGTCGGGCGTGCCCGTGATCCATTCGTTGGGGCTGGGCCATTCGCGCTCCTTAGGCGCGTCGGCGGGGTCCCCCGCGGGGCAATCCGCGGCGACCCATGTCCGGAACATGTTGATTTGGTCGTCGGAAAGCCGCGTGTCGTGCTGGAAACCACCCAGCCCATTCGCATCGTCGGTGATGCCATGCCAGGGGGGCATGATCCGCTGCTCGATGCGGCTTAGCATCACGTCGCTCATCGCGGCAACGGTTTCGTACGAATCGAACGCGCTGAACAATTCCGCCCCCGCCTCACCCGCACGGTGGCAACTCACGCAACTCTCATGCAGCAGGCGGCTAATCTCTTTGTGGTAAGTCACGCCGGCGAATTTGCTCAAATCGCGGACTGGTTTCTTGGAAATCGCACAACCCGAAGCGGCCGTTTCGGTGAGCGTGGGCTTTTCTCCCTTGAGGAAACTGTCGAGCGCATCCGCTAAGTAATTCTGCTTACTTTCAGCCGAGCCCCCACCGAACCACATGCCGTTTACCTGACCGCGATAGACCACTTTGGATTGATCAAAACCTTCGCGCGTATCGAGCACAACGACGTGCGGTGTCGTTGTGAGCTGCAACTCTTCGTGCCAAGGGTTTTCCGGGTCGTCCTTGTAAACAGGGAACATCAACTCGGTATCGAGTGCGTATTCGGCGATCTTCGGCAGTTCGTCGATTCCGTTGGGAAACAGCGCGATGAATTGAATTCCCGCAGCGTCGTATTGCTTCTGCAGTTCGTTGAGCGTGGGGACCAAACGTTGCGCGAGCGGGCATTGCGTCGAAAATGTCACGACCACGAGGGCTTGGTTTTTCTTGGTTTCGTAGTTGTACGCAAGTTGTTGCGGCATACGCGTATCGCCCCAACGGCCGGTCAATACCGGCGTCGCGGCATGGAGCGTTCCGCTCAGCAGCGTCAGGATCATTACAACCATCGCAAGCTTCATGGGAATGGGTGTCTTTGTCATGTTGTCAACCTTTGCACGCTGGTTCTTCTTTACGCAGATCTCAAGGAAGTTCAGATCGCAACTTATGCTTTCACAGCTAAATACCACGCAACCTCACGGTTCGCGGCATTCTGTGGCCAGGCAAACATACTGCATGGGAAGTGCAAAAGCTTTTAATCCACGGTGATTATTAACGGCTTTTAAGCAACCCACGCATGAGTTGTGCCGGAAGACACGAATCGCCCAGACCAACAGGAGTCGACTGCGCAAAAGTCAAAGATTTCGCGCGGTTGATAGCGGAGGAACTAACATGGCGGCTGAACGACCAGATTTTTTGCGCGTTTGGCTGTCAGTAAATCGCTTGGGTGAAATATTATCACTCGGCTCCCTGCTGGAAATTCACACTCATGACTTGCATCGTTGTTCGGCTTTGTACTCCAGGCTTAAAACTGTTCCTCCTACTGATCGCGATCGCCGTCGGTAACTCCGCCGCTGCGCGGTCCGATGCCGAAATTCTGTCGCTTTTACACGATGCCGAAAGCCGCTTCGCGCCCCCCGACGAATCCTGGTTCTACGAAACGCAGGAAGCCCTTCGGGTGGAAATGCAAAGCGTGGGTGCCACGCTCGAAAACCAGGGAAGCACGTACGCGGACCCGTGGAAAGAGCATATTCGCTGGGCGCTCTTGGAAAAGAATCTTGGCCCGCTCGATTCGATTAATCTGGCCGAAATAGAACTCTCGCGGCGGTGGCTTTACTCCAACCGTAAAGGCCTTGAACTGCCGTTTTATGCCAAGCTGCGTGAAGCCGTCGATGCCTATCTCGATGCGGCATTCACCCTGTCGCGGCCCGACTTGCAAGCCGAATTCATCGAGCAGGTGAAACTCTCTCGTGCTCAGTGCCAGGCTTTGCTGGACAACCCCAACGACACCAACGCGGCCGCCCTGGGCCGCACTCTCGGTTGGCTGGAAAGGACACGGCAACTCTCGACCGAGACCGCGGAATTGCGCTCCCTGCTTTCACAACCCAACGCGCAAATTCTGGTCGCGAAACCACTCATTCAAAAGATCATGGCGACACAAAGTCCCGTCGTCGAACAGATACTCCCGGTCTCGGATCGTGGTGAAGCACCGCCCACCCGCAGGTTCCAAATACCACGTACCGTTCACGTGCATGGCACGGCCCACACGGTTGGCTCGATTTCACTGGAGCTCGTTCCCAACACACGGCAAGCCGAATTGAGCATTGTTTACAACGGCCAGGTCGATTCGCACTGCACCGC
>JBGTEU010000650.1:0-3547 GCA_041747595.1 Bythopirellula sp. | reverse complement strand
GCTTCCTCCTGTTAATGAATTTCGTTGCGGCCACAGGCCTGTCGAACGACTCGCCTTGCTGTCGTGCGATTCCCTCCTGCTGACCAGCTTGGCAAGGTTGTTCAGCTTGTCCAGGTTGGCGCCCCTGTTTTGCGCGACGATTGGTTAAGTTCAGGCCATTTCGATTCGTCACAGCTTGAATTTGCCGTGTTTTCTCGAAGGGGACAGGGTTCCTATTCAAAATCCTCGGGATTTTCTCGAAGCGGCCAAGGTTTGCCGAAGCGGCCAAGGATTTTGGGGGGTCCATCAAAGGGGGAAGGCGGAGGGCGGAAGGGGGAAATTCAACGTCAGCGCGCACCGGTAGCGCACATGTCGATCACGACTGTCTGGCTAATAGCTGACAGCTAACAGCTAATGGCTTTCTCAATTACCAAAGAACGTTGCCGCGATCACAACGCTGCCGCGAATGAACAGAGTGAATCGCTGAAAGCTGACGGCTTTTCCCACCATTATCGCGATTTAAAATCGCGCCGCCACAAGTATTTTTGGCCGGGGAAAGGTTTAAATAGTTGGTCGTAAGTCGTTAGTGAAGATGTTACTTACGACCTACTACTTACGACTTACGCCTTCTCTTTCGCTGCGGTCGCAGAGGAGGGAAGAAACCACGAATGGTGCGAATCACGCGAATGAATGGGAAGGCGGTCTTTCTCAGCCACAAAATCACGCTGGTTGAGGATGCGACGAAATGATTTCGGAGTGCGAAATTGGCTTTACGCCGAAGGCGTTGCATCTTTCAGCCCAGGGTAAGAAGTCACGAGCCTCTGGCGAGTGCATTCGCCACCCTGGGTACCGAGCATAACTATGAAAATCGTCCGAGGAGAAAGCGTTGCGACCGTCGGGCGTGATCGAGGACGAAATCAACGCATGTTGCGTAGCGGTTCTCCGGAGGCGAATCTCCGAAACGCTCCGGCCTCGGTTACGTTGGTTCGTCATAGGACGCGTGATGCTCGGCCGCCGAAATTGGAATGGCGCTAACCCAGGGTAGCATCAATGTTCGCGGAACTCACATCGATGCAACCCTGGGCTAAACGATGTAACCGCGTTGCGGTACCGGAGTCACGCAATCGCCGCGACGGATCGCGAGCGTCGACACACCGTTTACAAATTGCATGGCGTCTACGAGCTTTACGACCTGACGGATAAGGAAATCGCGTTGGTTGAGGATGCGACGAAATAATTGCGGATTGCGGAATGCGGATTCGCGGGAGCGCGAAACCGCAAGCGATGGGGTGACCGTGTTCGGGGAATTCGGATTTCGGAGTGCGGAATGGGAGTGCATGCCGGAAGCTGACGCATCTGGCACGCCGAGCGGTACTCGCTTGAGTTTCTTGATGCGCTGCCCCAAGCCGACGAGCTCAGTTGGGGTCGATGACTTCGTACTCTGATTGCACCAAGCCATTGTCGAAGGCGCGGGTCTCGATGTGACGGAGTTTTATGTCTTGCTGCAAGGGCCCGAACAGCGGAATTCCCTCGCCCAGCAGGACGGGGATTCGCGTGATGATGATCCGCTGAATCAAGTGCGCCTCCAGAAACGCCTGAACGGTCTTTCCGCCGTCGATGTAAAGATGCTTCGCTCCGCGACGGGCAAGCTCCTCGACCACTTCGGCGGGCGAGCCCGACAGGGGTATTACTGGTGAGGAGAGCCCTGCGGGGACGTCGAGACTCCGATGCGTCAAAACGACGACCGGCGTCGTGCCGTAAAACCAAGAGCCCAGCGACATCACTTTCTCGAAGCTGTTGCGACCCATCACGAGAGTGTCGACGCTCGCAAAGAACTTGCCGAAGCCGTAATCCTCACCGTCTTCCTCCGGCTCGCCAAGCCAATCAATCCCGCCATCGGCTCGAGCGATGAACCCATCGAGGCTGGTCGCAATAAACACGGAAGCTTTCATGGGGGCGATTTTATCGCGTGGAGGTGAGGAGTTGAATCGGCCGAGGCGGGTCTTGTTTTTCACCAAGGTCGTGCGTTCTTGCGGTGAGCACCGCCCGCTGAAGCGGGCTCGACTTTGGGGGGGTTGTTTGATCGTTTGTTGACCAGGGCGGTTGGCGGCTTTCGACGCCGTGGCCGATTGCATGAAGGCCTAAGTTCTTGCTACACAAAATGTTTTGCAAGACGAAATCACTTAGGGAAGGCCCTCGGCATATCTCTTGCATAGGTTCATAAACCGTTCAAGCAGCACTTTTTTTTAAGGCACGACACTTTTCGCCAATGGTTACGAGCCATGAGTCAATCAAACGCTAACACCAATGGAGAGCAGTTAGCTCGGACGGGGATCGAAGGCCTCGATGACATTCTCGGCGGAGGTTTTTCCACGCGGAGACTTTATTTGGTGGAGGGCGTACCAGGATCGGGTAAAACCACGTTGGCCTTACAGTTTCTTTTGGAGGGCGTCGCCAGGAATGAACCGGTCTTGTATGTGACGCTCTCTGAAACCCACGAGGAACTTCACGCCGTTGCGGCCTCGCACGGTTGGTCGCTCGAGGGGGTGACGATCCGGGATGCAGCCCCATCGGAACACGCGTTGCACGGAGAGCAACAATACACGATGTTCCACCCTTCGGAGGTGGAGCTCGTCGAAGCGACGAAATCGATTTTGGACGACGTCGAAAAGATCAAGCCGCGACGGGTTGTCTTTGATTCTCTCTCCGAATTGCGTCTGTTGGCGGGGAATCCCCTGCAGTATCGGCGGCATATTTTGGCGCTGAAGCAGTTCTTCTCGGGCCGTAATTGCACCGTTCTGTTGCTCGATGACATGACGTCCACGGATCGTGATTTACAAGTGCAGAGCATTTCCCATGGCGTCATCTATCTGGATCAGACGAATCCCGATTATGGTTCAGATCGACGACGCGTGCGGATTGTGAAATATCGGGGCATGAAATTCCGTGGCGGCTTTCATGACTACAAGATTGACCGCGGCGGTCTCAAAGTTTTCCCTCGCTTGGTGGCAGCCGAGCACCGCCAGCCCGCTTCGCGTGAGAAGCTCACCAGCGGGATTAATGAACTCGACACCCTGTTAGGGGGGGGTATCGAATGCGGCACAAGTTCGCTCCTCATTGGAGCCGCGGGGACGGGTAAATCGACCATTGCCGCGCAGTTTGTGCATGCTGCGGCCAATCGGGGCGAGCATGCGGCCATGTTCGTCTTTGACGAAAGCATCGAAACCTTACTGGCTCGTACGGCGGGACTAGGGATCGATTTGAGAAAACACATCGACTGCGGGCATGTGAGCGTGCAACAAGTCGACCCCGCCGAGCTTTCGCCTGGTGAATTCGTTAACGATATTCGCAAAGCCGTGGAACGCGACCAGGCCAAGATCGTGGTCATCGACAGTCTCAATGGGTATCTGAACGCGATGCCTGGGGAGCGATTTTTAGCCATTCAATTGCACGAACTCCTCATGTATCTGGGCCAACACGGCGTGGCCACGATCATCGTTGGTGCGCATCAAGGCTTGGTTGGCAGCAGCATGATCACACCGGTCGATGCCAGCTATCTGGCGGATGC
>JBGTEU010000649.1:0-2131 GCA_041747595.1 Bythopirellula sp. | reverse complement strand
TGCTTCAAAGATCAAAATTCGTGGGAAGGACTACGACGTCGCGGATCGTCACATTTCGGGTGCGAGCCAGCATGAACATCACTACATCGGCGATCTCCTTCGCCTCAATCAAACTGCCGGCTTGTTTTGCATCGTTTAGTTGTTGCTCCGACCAGTCATCCAAAAGCGCCGTGATGACTGGACCCGGTGACACCGAGCCAACACGAATGCCGTGCTTAGACACCTGGCGTCTCACAACCTGAACGAAGCAGTTAATAGCCCACTTGGAAGATGCGTAAACGGGTTCCCAGGGCGTCGGATAGTGCCCGGCCAGCGAACTCGTCACCAAGATGTCGCCCGATCTTCGATCAATCATGTGCGGCAGAACGTCACGAACGTTTTTCATGACGACATTGATATTGAGGTTTAACATCCGGTCGATGTCATTCGTGTTCGCATCGACTAGCTCTCCACCGATATAGATTCCAGCATTGGCGTGAAAAATGTCGATGTGCCCTTTCCTCTCCAACACCTGCGGGACCAACGTCGCGCACGCCTCCGGATCGAGTAGGTCCATAACAAGCGGAACCGCCACATCGCCATGCTGATCCCGAAGCTCTGTAAGTGCCTCCTCGTCGCGGTCGACCATCACGACGGACGCACCGGCGGCGATCATTGATTCGGTGACGGCCTTACCGATGCCAGCTCCCGCCCCGGTGACGACAGCGATCTTTCCCGTCAACTCTTGTGACATAACTTTACCCGTTTTGATAGGTCGGCAAACCGCTAACGTTTCTCGCGTTAATCACGTTCCTACTTCGTCCAATTCCAAACCAGGAGTCAGGTCTGGTCCATTGATCGTCGCGACTGCGGTGACGGCCTGCTCCCACTCTCTGAAGCAGGCTAAGCGACGTGAGATTTTACATTTTCCTATCGGACCGCGTCAATCGCGAAGAATATCCGGCGAGGGTCCTCGTCGTCGCGGTGGCAACGTTTGAGTCGGCCATCAAATGGAGATCGAGAATATCCACGTGCTTTAACTACTGTACCCGTCCAGCGAATTCCAATCGTGAACATATGTACGTATTGTTGAAACTTTTTTGACGCGACATCGCACGAAAGAGAAGCTTCATCCCGTTGGAAAATGTGACGACGAGAAAGTTCCTAGACAATGTGGTTTCGACCGCTGCTGGACGCTGATAATTTCCCATCAGCGAACATTCGCGTCTATTAGCGGTTACTTTTTATCCTGTTCCGCCCAGAAAAATTGCTCGCAACATGCGGTATGACCATTATTTCGGGTGGCCAAATTTCTTCGTGGAATTGGCCACCCCCCTCTGTTAAAATCACTCCGCGCACGCTCGCGCTTGTTCTTTGGAAATCTGAATAAGCTTTCAGCCAGAGTTGGAGATCGGCCTTAGGTGGACCGGTATCGACTCATTCCGGCATGCGCTTCATTCCGGCCTGCGCTCCTGCTGCGCGCTCACCGTCGCTTTCCCATATCCAAACACGATTTGCAGTCAAATGGCGATTTCGTTGATTGGCTTTGCGGAAATGCTGAGGTTGGCAATGAAAAAGTGCGCTGCCAACCTGACGCGTAAAATCGCGCGGCCAAACAAGGCAAACAAGGCAAACAGTCCATGCTGGCGGCGACGAGAGCGTTCAACCGGCTTTACCTCCGATGCCGATTGGCATGTACCAGTACGACAAGCAAGGGAATCCAATAGTCGGACCAGAAAGGCCAACCGACGGGCAGAATAACCACGCCCTGAGAAATAGCCTGGAGAAAAAGTGGCGGGGGCCGGATTCGAACCGACGACCTCGAGGTTATGAGCCATTTTTTTAAGTCGCTGCATCGCTTGTACGCTGCAATTATAGGGGTATTCTAAACCAGCCTGGATACTTTTGCTAGCACAATTCGCACCAATCCTATCCAAGTGTATCCGCGAAAAGTATCCGAGGGATTCCGCCTCAAGGTCATCGGTTTTGGATACTTTCTGAACGCTCGGTTTTATCAGATCGAGGTTCGATGCCTCGCGGGTCATCGGTTAGAGAAAACCCGACGCACAGAATTGCACAGGTACGCCGCAAACGAGTTGAGCCGACTACAGACAAGTCGGGAGACACCGGGGCTTAGAACGCAATAACTAAA
>JBGTEU010000648.1:0-2628 GCA_041747595.1 Bythopirellula sp. | reverse complement strand
CCCCGCCATGGTCGCGGTGACGAAGTAGGCCCCCGGTTCCTGCAGCGGCGTCGTGACCGTGACCCGACGGTCGATGTGTTTCTCGGCCGGTTGCAGGTCCAAGCTCCAGCGGGCCACTTCGGCGCCGACGTATTTCTGTTGCTCCTTGGTGACGAGCCGATAACCGAGATTCTCGATTTGTAATTGCTCCCAATTGAGGCGATCGGGATTCTGCTTAAGATAGGCCTTCACATCGTCGAGCAGCGTTTTCACTTCGATGCGGCGAGCAACGAAACTCACCCGTTTGCCGTTGCGGTAACGAAAATCGACCGACGCGCCCGTTCCGGCCCCTTGCGAGGCAACGGGCTCGAAACGCCCCCAATTGCCGGTGATTTGCAGATAACGATCACGAGCCGCTTTTTGGTTGAGTCCTCGCTGAGCGAGTTGGGCCCAGTACTCGGCCGCTCGAGGATACTGTCGGCGATTTTCGTAAATATTAGCGAGCGCGGTGATGCCCCGTTCCCATTGAGTGAAATAGGCGTCACCCTCCGCTTGGCCGGACGCTGCTGCGGCTTGCTCGAATAACTTGATGTAATTGTGCTCGTCGGGAAGCGAAAATCGCTTGATGCCATTGGCCAAACGGGCAATCGTTTCGGTGTCGCTCAGAGTGTGCAGCGCGAACGTGCCAGTTTCGTTGCTCCCCTCGTCGCTCGCTTCCTGTCGACCAAACCACCAACCGTATTCGGCCAGTGTTTGCACGCCGAATTGCGAAAGCAGGAATTCAGCACGGGCGATAAGCTCCGCGGAGCGCCGCTCGGGTTGCCAATCGACGATTCGGGCCAAGACCCACCGCCAGCGCTCGCCGTCATTCTTGGCGGAATCCCAAGAAACGGGCAGTTCGTAGAACACGGGATTGCCGTCGGTATCGACCGGTGCGCCCCTGAGCTCCCCTCCACGAAAATTCCAGCCCTCTTCGTAATCGGGGAGTTCCTCGAGATTGGTGAGATCCTGCAGTCGCCACGCTTGAGTGACGTCGCTACCGTGCTGCAATGCGCTGGCATAACTCTGCAAGAAATCAAACGCTTCAGAAGATTGCTGCTCAACGGGGCTTGCGCTTAGCAAGTCGAAGGCTTGCCTGTAAATCTGCAGCGCGCGAACCCGATCGCGGGCAATGGAATTGACAACTTTACCGGTACCTCCGCGATGCGGACCACGCTGAAACTCACCTGCCACGAGCGTGCCGTAATGAACTTGATTCATCGTGCTCGCCGCGACTGCTCCCAGCACTGGCCAGTTGTCGGCATGGGTCTTTGCCACCCCGAGAAGAAACGCATCGGTGTCTTGTTGACGGTTCAATTGCTGATAGCACTGAATCGAACGCTCGACGCTCGCCACCAAGTGCTTTGCGTCTGCCCTGTTTTGCTCAAGAACCGCGGCGTAAGCCCCGAGGGCTTCTTGAAAATTCCCCTCGTCAAACAAGCGGCTAGCCGCCTTGTGTTGCTCTGCCGGTTCCACCGCGCCGAGCGTCGCCGGCACCGCCAGCAGCATTGCCAAGAAATAAACCAACCGCACAATCGGTACTCGCCAAATCATCGTGATGCCACCTCAATCGTTCTGTTCGCGCACACAGTGCTCGGTTTACGTGCGACCCTCATCGTGTGTTCTACGTCAGATGCCCCCCGCCGGTCCACCCGAGTGTGCAGCGAGCCTTGCTCTCCCACGATTTTTTGACGCGCGACGGGCCAGAAAGTTCCCCTCATGGGAATAAATGTTGCTTTTTTGCAACGTCTTCCTGGTGATCGCCTATTCGTCTCCTTGGCCGCCTAGAAAGAGCTAAACTTGCGCGACGCCAAGTCTCGGTTTCGTGAGGCGTCATAACTCATCACTGCTGTTTCTGGAAACACCCTCCGTGGCTACTACGACTGATTATCAGGTGCGAACTCATCGCTCGATGTTGGGCATTGTTTACCGTTTGATCGATGCCATAGCCATCGTGACCGCCGCCGGATTGGCACTGCGCTATACGTCGCTCGCCACGGGGCAAGATCTCGCCGCCATCAGCGCCACAACGTTGCTGATGCATTTGATCGCCTCCGAAGTGAGTGGCCTGTACCGCAATTGGCGGGGCTCGCAGATGCAGCGCGAATTATGGTGCATGGCGCTCAACTGGGCCTACACGGCTCCCCTCGTTTTGGGCGTCGGTTTAATCACCCAGCTCAATGCCTACATCAGTTACGAATCAAAGATCGTCTGGCTGGCCCTCACGCCGCTGGCCATGGGAAGTTGCCGCATAGTGCTTCTCATGCTCCTCAAGAACCTGCGCAAACGCGGTTTCAATACCCGCAAGTTTGCAATTTGCGGTCTCAACCAATTGGGGATTCAGCTTGCCGAAAACATTCAAGCCTCGCCCGAGCTTGGCTTGGAACTCACCGGGTTTTTTGATGACCGCCCCTCGAGCCGCACCCAGGAAGGACTTGGCCGCGACTTGCCGAGTGCTGGCACGCTCAACGAACTGGCGGAAATCGCCCGGCGGGGTGAAGTCGATATGGTGTTCATTACCTTCCCCATGCGTGCCGAAAAACGGATTCGCGACTATTTGAGCAAACTGAGCGATACAACCGCGTCGGTCTACATCGTGCCCGATTTCTT
>JBGTEU010000647.1:0-1931 GCA_041747595.1 Bythopirellula sp. | reverse complement strand
GGAGCTTCTGCTTTTTGCACTCGGGGCATTTGCGCAGCAGGGGCTCGGTGATCGATTGAAACTCTTCGAACTCGTGGCCACACGCGTCGCAAACGTAATCGTAGGTCGGCATATTTCAATCCGTTAAAGGCGTTGTCGGCTTCGGCATCAATCAGCTCTGACATCAATCAGCGGCGGGGCCCGTGGAAATAATCACCTGCGCCGGACGCACGACGCGGTCGTGCAATTTGTAGCCGGCTTGAGCCACCAGCACCACGTGGTTGGCAGGGACCTCGTCGCTCGGTTGCTGCAGAATCGCCGCGTGAAATTGCGGATCAAACGGTTCGCCGAGGGCTTCAATCCGGGTGCAATGGTGCTGTTGCAAGGTGCTCAGCAACTGCTGATGCACCAGCAGGAAACCTTCCAGCAAGGAATTGGAATCGCCTGCCTGGCCGGCCGCATCAATGGCTCGCTCAATATTATCGATCGCGGGCAACAGGTCGCGGACCAAAGGGAGCGACGCGTAGCGGGCTTGCTCGCTAATCTCGCGGGCGGTCCGTGCGCGCAAGTTTTCCATTTCCGCTTGCAACCGCAGTGAACGATCCCTTTCCAAGGCTAACTGCGCGGCATCATCCGGCGCGGCATCCGCGTCCGCATCGAGACCCGCCACGTCGGCCATCGCCGCGTCGAGCGCATCGTCGGTATTCCCTTCCAGGGGTTCATCATTTTCGGCCGTCGAATTCACCGCCATCGAACTACTTCTCCTCGGTCTAATCTTCAGTTTCTATGGCAAAATATTCTTTCACCTTGTCGAAAAAACTCTTTCGCGCGGGGGCCACGTTTTTGTGCTCGATATCCGCCAACTGCCGCAGCAATTTGTCTTCTTCCGCGGTCAGCTTCTTGGGGACTTCAATATTCACTTGAACCAGCAAGTCACCCAGGCCCACGATCCGCGGGTCGGGCAGCCCCTTCCCCTCCAAGCGAAACACGGCGCCCGTTTGCGTTCCTGGCGGCACGTCGACTTCACCGGGGCCATCCAGCGTGGGCACTTCCAAAGTGCAGCCGAGCGCCGCTTGGGAATAAGTGATCGGAATCCGGCAAATCAGATGCCGACCCTCGCGCTCAAAGAGCGAATGGGGCAACACTGAGACAAAACAGTAGCAGTCGCCTGGAGGGCCACCGTTGGGGCTTGGTTCCCCTTGCCCCGTGATCCGAACCTGCATCCCTTCGTCGACGCCCGCGGGGATTTGCACGTCGGCCTGAACCTTCTTGAGCAGTTGGCCCGTGCCTCGGCATGTCCGGCAAGGCGAACTCACGGACGAACCTTCGCCGTGGCACGCCGGGCAAGTTGTTTGCACGCGGATAATCCCCGCCTGTTGCACCACTTGTCCGTGTCCACCGCAATAGGAGCACGTCTCGCGTTTGCTTCCTTTGGTCGCTCCACTCCCTTGGCACGTTTTGCACATCTCGTGGCGCTGGAACTCGACCGTCTTGCGGACTCCTTGGGCAGCTTCTTGCAGGGTGAGCGACACCGTACAGCGGACGTCGCGACCTTTGCGGACCCGGCTACGACCACGGCGGCCTCCGAAGAGATCGCCGAAAATATCGCCGAAGGCGGAGAAAATATCCTCCACGTCGGTGAAGTGTCCCCCGCTGCCTTGGCCGTTCACCCCCGCGTGGCCGAAGCGGTCGTAACGTGATCGCTTGTCTGCGTCGTGAAGCACTTCGAATGCTTCAGAGGCCTCTTTGAAGCGATTAATCGCCTCTTCATCGCCCGGATTCTTGTCGGGGTGAAATTTGACGGCCAGCTTGCGATACGCCGTGGCAATCTCGCCCTGCGAAGCGGTCCGCGAGATTTCTAGGATTTCGTAATAATCTCGCTTGTGGGCCATGGCATAAAGTATCGCGGCGTTCGTCAATTCGTCATTCCCGCGCAGGCGGGAATCCAGTTT
>JBGTEU010000646.1:0-2531 GCA_041747595.1 Bythopirellula sp. | reverse complement strand
ATGGCTAAGTGGACGAAGAAGGAAGAGCGCCAATTCAAGCACGTGAAGAAAAGCGCTCGGCAGCGTGGAGAGTCAGAAGACACGGCCGAGGAAATTGCCGCACGCACGGTGAACAAACAGCGACGGAAAGAAGGTCGAACCCCCAACCAACGCACCCAGGGAACAGGCAATCCCAATCAAAGCCTTGAAGACCGCACTGTAGATCAGCTTCGAAATCTTGCGTCGCAACTCGATGTCCGGGGAAGAAGCAAGATGAAGAAAGCCCAGCTGATGCGCGCAATTGGCCAACACCACTTGGCCAACACCACTAATACCAGAGGAAGAGATTCATGGTCACGATTCCACGACGCAGTTCCCTATTCTTGATCGCCGGTTATCGATGCTTGCTCGCGTTGAGTGTAACAGCAAATACTTCGCTAGCACAACCTCCGGCTGATGAAGCGGATGCTCCGAAGCCGCAGACTTATATGCCTGTTGTGGACGACCAGAGTTTTGAAACAACTCGAGAGAAAGATGCTGCGGAGAAGGCTGACGTGATAGAGCGACACGCACGCTTGTTGGCAAGTCGCTATGACCTCCGAGACGCCCCCTCCGACGTGATGATGGCGGGTGGTCGAAAAGCCGTTCAGCAGGGAATCCGCGTGAAACTTCCCGCGGGTCAAACATGGGAGAAACTATCCAAGGCCTCTCCGGAAGAAATTCGCAAGGAGGGCCTATTGCCAATGGGGTTTCGTCCTTTACCGCATGCGAAACACTCGACCGGCGGAATGGTATTTCCAAAGGTGCAGATCGATGAGATCAAGAAGTCCGAGCAACGCGATCTCTCGCGTTTCGATGTGGATTTTGATTTACCAGATCATCTGACGCCGGAGTTTCCGCCACCAATCTTCCTGACGACCCGGCCGGATCTTGGTGATGTGTCCAATGGAGAAGTGCTGACGATCAAGAACTACTACCGTCTGCTCGATGGTAAGGTAACGCCGGTTCAAATGGAAGGAATGCGTCTGTTGCTGACTCCGTTTCCGCAACAACAGTTCAATCAGACCGACGATCGCAAAGTGAACGAACCCTCGCTGGGCGTCACGTGCTTGGATTGCCATGTCAATGGCCACACAAACGGAACATTTCACTTGAACCCAGATACCCGTCCGCAAGAAAACCGATTTCGCATCGACACGGTCAGCTTGCGTGGGATGTTTAACCAGCAAATACATGGTTCAAAGCGGTCGTTGCGATCCGTGGAGGACTTTACCGAGTTCGAACAGCGTACTGCATACTTCGATGGTGACCATGTGACTGCCGCCAAAAAGGGCGTCCACCTACCCAATCGATCTGACCAGGTCGCCATGATGGCACAGATGCAGAACATTCTCGATTTCCCGCCTGCGCCCAAGCTTGACGTTCTTGGTAGGTTAATCCCCGAAAAGGCAACTCAAGAGGAATTAAAGGGCGAGCAGCTGTTTTTTGGCAAAGCCAAGTGCTCCGAGTGTCACCCGGCACCCTTCTACTTGGACAATCAAATGCACGATCTGCAAGTCGGTCGGTTCTACGAGCCCGAGATGATCAACGGGCATTATGATGTCGCCGCCGGTACCATCAAGACATTCACGTTGCGCGGCATCAAAGATTCGCCGCCCTACTTGCACGATGGCCGGTTGTTGACGCTGGATGATACCGTCGCTTTCTTCGATTTGATCCTCGGGCTGAAATTGAACGAGGAGGAAAAGCAGCAATTGGTCGCCTTTATGCAATGTTTGTAAGGCCTTCATCATATTGGCCCCCCCACATACTGGTCCCCACTCATTCCGGCCACGTTTGACAAGCAGAAGGTCAGCAAGTTCGGCAGTGATTCGCCGATGGGTCGGGCGGGACAACCGGATGAATGCGGGAGCTGCTATGTGTTTCTCGCCTCCGACGATTCGTCCTATATGACGGGACAAGTCTTGCATCCCAACGGCGGAGAGATAATCAATGGGTAGCCCCTGACCCTCCCTGGCGGTTTTTAAAGCATCATCGACATAAGGAGTACAACATCAGTTTCATAATCGCAGCACAACAACGATCAATTCACGAATCATTTTGGCTTCGGGACAACCAGCTGAGCCAACAATTCAACACCTTAGCACGGGACCACACAACCGAAGTCTTGGTCATCGGTGGTGGGATCACTGGACTTTCTAAAGTCACCCGGGACCAGTGCTTCTGATAAATAGCCGAAATACTCAATGGATCTAACATCCGACCATCCTTTCTGGTTCGTCCGGAATGGCTTGTTACAGTCCTACCCACCGCTCGAACGAGATGAATCGTGTGACGTGGCAGTTGTCGGTGCGGGTATCACCGGAGCTTTGATCTCGCATCGTTTGACAAAACTCGGTCTTTCCGTCATCGTGCTGGATCGTCGGGACGTTTGTCTTGGCAGTACCTCAGGTAGCACAGCCCTCTTGCAGTACGAAATCGATCTGCCGTTAGTGGAGATGGCTGAAAAGATTGGAATCGAATCGGCCAAGCGGGCTTATCGGCTCTCTTAC
>JBGTEU010000645.1:0-6528 GCA_041747595.1 Bythopirellula sp. | reverse complement strand
GCTTGCACGCGCGGAAAAGCGTTCAGGGGCGGGGCTCCATGCTGACGAATTCGCGACGTTGATCCTCAAGCACAATGAGCTGGGCAAACCAACTACAGCCAGATCGGAGTTACGCTCTGGAGGCAGTAGTGATTTCAGGTTTGGAATGACAGAGCAACTTGCCGATAAAGGTGGGTAAGCGCGCAGTCGAATTCAGACCGACTGCCTCAACGTCTGTTGGCCACCTCACACGCCTTCATAACATTCTTGGAAACGATAACCAACTGGTCAATGATTTTATGGGCCTTATCTTCAGCATCAGGCGAAGAATACGTCGGGCACCGGCCAAACACATCTATATCGTAGACTTTGTCTCTTACTTTTTTGAACATGTCTAGCAGTTCTTTTTCCTTACAGCGCTTGGCGCTTGCCAATCCATTCCAGCGATTGATCGCATCGTTCGTGCTGTTGATAAAATGGTTATGCATATCTATTGCGATGTGACAATCGGCCTCTGGAGATTGGAAATCTGTACGAGCATATCGCTCAAACATCTCTAAGGGAATTTCGATGACGTTCGGCGGCTCGGGTTTCGGTTGCGCCGGGGGCTTTAAAAACGCCTCGCGCTGGGATGCACAATTTAACTTAGCCTCTTCGAGCAGACCGCCTAGTTCATTGGGGCCGATAGAGATGGGTCGCAGATCGCGGGTGGAGCACGAGTTAGCATTCAAAGCTAAAGCAATCTCAGACCGCAGCTTCAGCCAGAGCTCCCCCTGCAGCGCTATTTCGATTTTCGGAGGCGTACAATCGCTTCCGGCATTCAGTTTTTTGAGGATTGGGCTAAAAACGGCGTGAAGCTCATTGTAGTAGTTCTGTAAACTTTTGCACGAGTCTTTCGCAGCGAGGACGTTCTCCTTCTCCATGAGCTGTTTCTTCAAGACCCCGTCTAAGCCGAAGAAAGAAGTACGGTTTCGCCGTTCATTCTCTTCACGACTTCGCCGGGGATCTAAGTCCTTGTATGGTTCTCCGTCCTGGGGATGTACGTTGACGCCTACCACGGTCGCGAATAACACGGGCCGTCCAAACTCATCAGTTTTCAAAGTGCCGTTATCATTAAGCGCAAAGATACCGCCGCCAGAGCCGCCGTGGTCAGAGTCAATATCGCTCGAATAAAAAGATTGTCCTAGAGGCGGTTCGGCCCGTTTGATCTCGCCCTTAGCGCTCAAAGGTTCTTTGTCGGTGACAGGGTTAAGAAGACCCGCTTGCCGACCAGTAACGCTCAAGACGTGGTCACCCTCTTTTAGCGGAGTGCCTGAAAGCACGAAAGGCACACAGCCGGGTGCAGGCTGCTTGAGTTCAAAAATTAAATAGTCTTGGACCCACAGATAGTTGGCTCCGATTGCTATTTGCTTTGCATCGAGCGTCACCGAAATTCGCTGCTCGCGATGGGCGAAGTTACGAAACACGCAGCGTTTTGGATCTAATTTTCGGTCGGGGTCGTCCTCTTGAAAAAACAGGTGTCTGCTGGTGACCATCAGGTCTGGCCTCAACACCACCAATCCGGTCGCTTGGTGATATTCGTCGTCGCGGGTGTAACAACGTATCTCGCCGACACAGGCCTTTAGCTGGCTTCTTTGTATCTCCGTTAACTTCACCCCGAGTTTTTCCACCTGACTCAAATTCCAGCGGCCGTCCACAAGCTCATTCTTTGGCGTCGATTTCCCGGTTTTTGAGTAGATTAATGCTTGGCGCCAGCTCTGCGTCTCTCTTTCGGCGCCTTCGTGTTTAAGAGTGCCGGTTTCAGCAAATCCGGGCCATGAAGCGCTCAGCGCGATGACAAAAAATGAACCGGCCCGTAGAACGATCATCTTCCTAAATGTCGCCATGACGGTGATTGAAGTTCTCGACCCTCTCCCGCCCAGATGTCTTAGATCGAAGTCCCTACCTGTCGAATCGTAAGTACTGTCATAAAAAAGCTGGAAAGCGGCTTCTTCCCGATTATAGAATGCTAGGATTCGGTCGGCAAGTTCTATGGCTAGAGATTTCAGTTGTCGTCATACCGCCGATTGCTGCACTGGTTGCCAGCAGGTGGGAATGCCACGCTGTTGATGCGGTCGTGCACTATTCTGCCGCGGTTGCGGGAGCATGAAGTACCCGGTGTGAACGCCATGCGCTTTCTGCTCGGGGTCATAGTTGTAGCCGGCCTCCTTGTTCCAAGCGTTATGGCGGCAGGCGGCGGGACAGACGCAGACAAAGCCGATCGGCTCGCGGAGCGGTCCTCCAAAACGGCCAGTAAGGCTTGGGCAGCGATGGTGCCCAACCAAGAAGACTCCGCGCCCGTAGGGTACGGAGCGACGCCGGAAGACGCAGAGCGGTCGGCCATCAACAAGTGTCGCGAGCGATCGGAGACATGCGGCGACGTCGCTACCAAAACCGATAAGCTCAATAATATCTTCGTCACGATGTGCTGCAAGGAGGGCACGAAGGACGAGTGTGATGTCGCCGTGGCGCCAAGCGTGCAGGCCGCCTACAATGTACTCACCGAGAAATTAAAGAAGGCAGGCTATAGCAACCCGAAGTCTCAATGCGAAGCGGGTAGTCCCGTTACAGCCGGCACGGGCAGAGTCCGCTGGGCGGCAATGAGCGCGCATGACCAACACACGCTTAAGGTTGTGTGGAGAGAGACAGAAAACGGTGCAATCGAGAGAGCTAATGATGATTGCAGCGATCTTGAATTTGGTGACGCAGGAGGTTACTGCACCCATAAAGGCGCCTCCGTCAAAATTGAAGACAACAACCCTTCTAACGATTTGTTTGTGACGGCATGTTGCACCACGCCCTTAAAGAAATGCGCTGTCGCAGCAGGAGAATCCGAAAAGGCACTTAAAAAGTTAAAGTACATTTTTGAAGATAACGGATTAAGCGATTGCAAGGTGAGGGATGTTCTTTCGGCCGATTCCGGCAAAGCCGTTGAAATCGCACCTGATCTGAAAGCGATTTTGGCGGGGGCTCCGGCCCGATCGCATTCCCTTCAGCATCAATGGCACATTTTGACCGATGCGGTTCTCAACGGGCCGGACAACATCGCCTATACGCGGGATGGATCGAACATCCTCTTCATGGGGGGGTTAAGCGGAAATGAATATAACAATCTCATCGAATTCGATGTCGAAACGAAAAAGGCTCGCCAGGTGTTCGATGAGAATTTCATCGCCTCTGCCATGGAGATCAAACCGGAGTTAGATCTAGCGGCCCAACTCGATCCCTACGGGAAAGTTGAAATCAGGTCGATCGAGAGTGGCGCGGTGAAACGCGTGATTAATGTTGGGGATCAGGTGGGCGCTCTAGCGATAGCCCCTGATGGCAAGCTGCTCGCTTCCGCAAGTGAAGACGATAAAGAAGTCACGATTTGGGACGTTGCGACAGGGGAGCGACTTCGCACATTGCCGGCTGACAAATATGAGATGCGACTTATCGTTTTCTCGCCAACGGGCGAGCACGTGGCGGCTCTCGGAAAGGGAGGGTCTCCTAAACTCGCGATATTCGTGTGGGATGTCGTCACGGGCGAGCTAGCGGCGAAGCTGGAGCACAGTGCCTTGCACACCTTTGCTTACTCGCCCGACGGCAGGATGCTTGCTGCAACAAGGATCATAGGATCATCTGATGTAGTTATTTGGGATACAGTAAGCGGTGAAATGATCCGTGAAATTACGACTCCCGAATTTAAATGGACGGGACCATTTTACAAAAGGCTCGCGTTCTCTCCGGATGGGAAATTTATCGCAGCGGCTGGCAAAGATGGCGCAGTCGATCTGATCGATGTCTCGACCGGAAAAGTAGTCGCGCGATATGAGAGCAGTAGAGATTTTCTGACCGCAGAGTCCACTATCGATTTTATCGGCGTTGCGTTTGCGCCCGACGGCAAGTTAATCGCCTTACTTCGCGCTGGGGAACGAGCTCTGGAGTTGTTTGATGCGTCCGCGGGGAGTCGGACCTTCGCGGCTGATCCAACCCAGCCAGCCCGAGCAGATTGCCTCCAATTGGGCGGCACGTATGCCGGAACTTGCAACAGAGAGACCCTCGCGTTCGGAGCTGAGAAGGCGGATCTGACGATCTCGATCAAGCAAATCGCGTGTCGAGAATTTCTCGTCAGGCTGAACGACAAGCGCGACTACAATTATGCAGTCGCCGGTACGCTGGAGACCGAACCCACCTATATCAGCTATCGTAAGGCGACCTTCGATTCCGCAAAAGGGATTCTCGGCCTCCATGAAACGTTCATGGGGAAAGACGGAATTACTGTGGAGTCACGTGTCGGCAATGTCAAAACGACTGGCGACAGCGCGATTTCGTTCGACTCTGAAAGATTCAATCTCAGGAAGGGCAAAAAATTTGAAGCGATTTCGTGTCCCTCGCTGGCAAAGCAGTTCCAATAAAGAACGCAGGTGACGAGCGAAAATTCTTAGATCGATGGCAGGTCTTACTCCTGCAGAGGCCCGTGAGCCGAACGCGGATTCGTTACGGCTTCGCTCATCAACGTCCGCAACTTATTTTTTCTACTTCGATTATATCCTCTTCCCCCACTCGCCCGGTGAGAGAGAAGGTTGCGCCCACGGTGCAAGCTAAAGGGGGGTCACCGGCAATCATTAGGGCCTGGTAGAGGCAGTTCGTTTGCTCCCCGTCCTTAGCCCAAAGCAGCCAGGTGCGCTCTTCGCCGACCTCGTCAGGTTCCGGGGGGTCTATGGACTCGATCACTCCGCTGATTTCGGCTTTCTCACCCTCGTCACAGAGCTCCGCCGCCTCGGCTAGTAGGGGGACAGTCGGAAGAAACAGAATTGCCAGCACTTTGCGAACCATTTTCATACCCCTTAATCGTGAAATTGATTCTATACTGAAGTTTCGATGACCACGACGCCGGTTGTTTCGGTACCGAGATTGATCATAAAGCGTGGTCTCGCTGGCCCAAGAGCTCCTCCGAAAATGTAGAATCCATCACTCCGGGGGATGGACTTGAAGCCGGGCCGTTTCACGGAAGAGCAGATCATCTGGACCTCGGCGCCGCAAGCCCGGACAGGTCGGTAATCGAACGTGCCGCGCGCCAACGGCGTTGCGACGGCTTGCATGTCTCAATCGGGGACCATTTCCCGCGCATGGCGCACTCGAAGGCGTACTCCAGGATGCACCTGCCGAAGCCGGTGATCCGGCTTGGCCAAGTGTATCGAAAGATGAGTATGACCATGAAGTCAACCAGCCTCCTGC
Organism: Bythopirellula sp.; assembly: GCA_041747595.1. GTDB lineage: Bacteria > Planctomycetota > Planctomycetia > Pirellulales > Lacipirellulaceae > Bythopirellula. The sequence goes on along the minus strand of JBGTEU010000645.1, from coordinate 1,290 downwards.
CACGACCACAAAAATTTAGCGCAGTACCTGTGCCCGTCTTCGGCGGGCGGTCTTAGGACGGAAACCTTGAGCGGCCGTGATCGGAAGATAATCGCTGAGCGCAGCTACTCGTTCAGGCAGTTTGCGATGGATCGGTCGAAGTGAGTATTTCGCCACTCTCAAAGCCAACAGAAGGTTCTTGGACTGGAATGAGCCAAGGCCTAATGAAGGTTCTTTGCTGGCCGGAGCGGCGAGCGCGGCAATTGGGATACGGGCACCTAATAGAGTGCAGTATGTGAATGGGGTTGCTACTATTTTTGGTTTTGTTTGTCCGCGACCGCGATAAATCAGTAGAGTGGATCCTCGTAATTGGGCCCATTGACATTAGGAGTGAGACCGATCCAGGGCGCGAGGAAATGGCAGCTGTCCTGGCTACTCGATACGAAACGGTAAAGGCAATTTGCGAAGGATCGGCGGAAAAACTAGATGAGTTGTCGCCACACTCAAAGCTGGCAGAAAAGCTCTGGGGCCCGAAGATTGACGCTTAACCCAACTGAGGACGGCGTGATGACGCAGATATTAGCCATCGCCGTTATCGCTCTAACTTCCCTGTGCGGGCTCGCGTTCGCCGCTGAAGAGAGACACGCCGGTGCGTGGGGAATATTCTTTTCGGATAAGGGGCTCTTTGCAAGAAACGCCGGGTCGATCAGAAGCAGCGGCGAGGTCAAGATTATCATGGGTTTCCTTTGTACGAGGGGAAGCAAGAAAGCTACTGGTGGGTTGCAGGTCTCCGGAGATAAGTTTGCAACTTTTAAGATCACGTATCGACTTGACGATGCTCCAGCAGTGGCCGCTGAATGGCTTTCCGGTGACCTCACAGCGAGAACGGTGCTTCCTTTCCCAGGCGACCTCGATCGTGGCGGCAGGCTCGCGTTTTTTTGCTCTCTACCAAGCGCCGGAAAGATGAGTGTGGATGTTGATCTGGATAGTGGACCAGCGACGGCCGTGTTCGACCTAAACGGGATTGATGTGGTGTGCCGTACTATCGATGACGTTTGTAAGCCTGAGAATTGATAGCGGCAGCAAAAATTGAGGTCCGGGGTTACGGTTGGGGGTGACCTGAGCCCCGAGAACTCCTCCAAAAAATGGGTAGGTGGCTATGGCGTAACCCAAGCGAGCGCAGCGACGACGACGAAGACGCTGAACTGAGATGAAGAACACATAAATGAGAACTTATATCGTGGTAGCCGTAGCCCTCTTGGGGTCAACCGCTGCCTTAGCCAGAGGCGACCTGCACGCATATCATCAGGC
>JBGTEU010000644.1:0-1682 GCA_041747595.1 Bythopirellula sp. | reverse complement strand
GTGCCGGACGCTCCTGGGCATGTACGGAGGCAGTCGTCAGCGCAGCGGCGAAAAGGAGAGCAAAGAGAAATTTCATGGATGGTAAAATCAGGCGTTGCGGTTGACGCAGTTCAAATCCTCGAACGACGTCAGAAGGCGTTTCGTCGCGGAATCCTCGGCGGCACCGAGCCACACGCGGGGGTCGTAGAACTTCTTGTTCGGTGCGTCGGGGCCTTTCGGATTGCCGATCTGGCCCTGGAGATAGTCGTGGTTTTTCGCGTCGTAGGCGCGGACGCCGTCCCAGAACGCCCACTGCACGTCGGTATCGAGATTCATCTTAATCGCACCGTAGCTGATCGCCTCGCGGATTTCCTCGCGCGTCGAGCCGGAGCCGCCGTGAAAAACGAAGTTCACCGGCCGCGGGCCGGTGCCGAACTTCTTTTCGATGTATTTCTGCGAGTCATCGAGAATCGGCGGCTTCAGCTTCACGTTGCCGGGTTTGTAAACGCCATGCACGTTGCCAAAGGCGGCTGCGACGGTGAAATTCGGGCTGATCTTCGAGAGGGTTTCGTAGGCTTCGGCGACTTCCTCGGGCTTGGTGTAGAGGCTGGATTCCTCGACGCCGGAGTTGTCCACGCCGTCTTCCTCACCGCCGGTCACGCCGAGTTCGATCTCCAGCGTCATGCCCATCTTCGCCATGCGCGCGAGATACTTCGCGCAGATCTCGAGATTCTCGTGCAGCGGCTCCTCGGAAAGATCGAGCATGTGCGAGCTGTAGAGCGGCTTCCCGGTTTTCGCGAATTGCTCCTCGCTCGCCGCGAGCAGTCCATCGACCCACGGGAGCAACTTCTTCGCGCAGTGATCGGTGTTGAGAATCACCGGGACACCATACGCTTTCGCCGCCGCATCGACGTAATGCGCGCCCGCGATGCCGCCGAGGATCGGCCCGAGTTGATTGTCGCCCTTGACGGTCTTGCCGATGAAAAACTGCGCTCCGCCGTTCGAGAACTGAATCATCGTCGGCGAGTTGAGCTGGCGGGCGGTGGCCAGCGTGGCATTGACCGAATTGGTCCCAATGCAATTGATCGCGGGAAGCGCGAACCCTGTGGATTTGGCGAAATCGAGAAGCTCCTTCACTTCATCGCCAAAAAGAACCCCGGCACGGAATCGTTTGGTTTCAGACATGGTGCGGCTTTCTAGCAGGCGAACGTTTCCCGACAAGCCGCAACTTCCGCCCGGCGTGATTCGCGCGCGGCATCCGCGGATGCCCGTGGCGGTGCCGGGAAATTCCCCCTTGACCGCTTCCGGGCTCCCCTCCATTGTCCCCGCCCCACTCGCCAAACCATTTTTTCCGTATGAGCAAAGTTTGCAGCATCACCAAAGCGCACCCGACCAAGGGCAGCAAGATTCACCGTCGCGGTCTCGCCAAGAAAAAAGGCGGCATCGGCCAGCACGTCACCAAGGTTGTGTCCCGCACCTTCGAGCCGAATCTCAAATCCAAGCGCATCTGGGTCAGCGAGCTGAAAAAGTTCGTCACCGAGAAGCTAACCGCGCGGGCAGATCGCCATGGCCGATTTTCTCCTGCTCAACAAAACCGACCTCGTCAGCGAAGAACAGCTCCAGCGCGTCGAAGCGAAGGCTCGCGAACTGAATCCGCACGCCACGATTTTCCGCACTTCACAGTCGCAGGCCAATCTCAAGGA
>JBGTEU010000643.1:0-4605 GCA_041747595.1 Bythopirellula sp. | reverse complement strand
GCAAATCCTGGCACGAGTCCAACCGGAAGAAATTTGGCTCGATCTACGGGGTGTTTTTCCCCGTTGGGATCAACATCTTGTGTCCGCGGTCGAATAGGCAGAACCCGCAAGAGGGCTGGTTCTGCCACGCCATTGTCCGTTAAAATGCACTCTTGCCTCGAACCCAGCAATTCGGTCGGCAAACGTCCCCTGGTCCTGTCAACCATTGCCAGCGAGCAACGTTTCGTGACGAATTCTTTTCTCGCCTTCCTTCGGCTCTTCACCTCGGCACTTCTGCTGTTGGTGAGTCCACTCGCGCCGCTCCGCGCCGAAACAACCGTGGCGGCCGAAACCGTGTCGACATCGCTCTCCGATGCCGAGACGAAAAAGGCGGAACCGGCTTCTCTACAATCAACCGAACAACCACCTGTTCAACCTTGGTCCTATCCGGCCAACCTCCATGCGTGGGCGCGCTTTCCATTAGGGGCCTGGCGCGAGATCGAAGTCACCACCGAAACCTATGACGAGAATGGCAAGCTCTTCGGCCGCAGTGTGACCACGCAAAGAGAAATCCTCAAGGCGATTGCCAGCGACGGCTACGTTCTCGAAGTGCAAGCCACGGTCGACGTCGCGGGCAAGCGGATCGAAGGGCCTTGGAACACGCGAGTGCTTCGTTTGTCGACCGATCGCAGTGGCACGATTTTTTCGTCGGTTCGCCACGCCGATGAATTGCTTGCGCTCAACGTAGGAGCTGTAAACTGCCAAGTTTGGGAATTACGCTCCACCGAGGAAAGCCATATCAAGCTTGACCGGGTTTATTTTTCGCCGGAGCTGTTTCCTCACTTGCTGCGCCGAGACGTGATCAAACAGAGCGAAAACTCGCCAATTGAAGCGCCTCCGTTGGATTCAACGACTACGCTTGCCCGCGCGGTCCCGTATGTGTTGGATGGACGCATTGTCGAGTGCGCCAATCAAGTAACTGTCCGGCGTCGCGAAAAAGGGGACTCGCAAACTCTTGCATTGTTGTCGCCCCTAGTCCCCGGGGGCGAAGTTCGCAGTCGGACGACCGATTTCGATTCCGTAGGACGGCGAATTCGCTGGAGCGTGCAGAAGTTGATTTCATACGGCAGCAGTCCCGCCTCCGAAGCCGCCTTTTCCGGCCCTCAAAAATAGGCCCGACGGAGGGTCCGGGTTTCCCGATTTGGAGCGGTAAAAGTCGGTCAATGGCAAAATGTTGCATTCATGCAACACTCGCTTCGACCTTGTCCGGCCCGGAGCTGCTTTGTACTATGACAGCAGCTTTTTCTGAGCCCGCCGTGCTACAGCGATATCAGGCGCTGATCTTGCCACGCATTTTCACCAGAGAGGGAATGTCATGAGATTTGTCGGAGAGAGGTTTCCATTTTCGCGGAGAGGCCGTGTTTGTGTACTTGGTCTGTTGGTCGGCACCTTTGTGGCAACCACTCTGCTGACTCCCCTCGCGCTGGCGAAGCCCTCTGATCCCACGCGGGTCGACCGTCATATCGCCATCATGGTCGCGGCCTTGATGGATCGCCGCCATCTCTCCGAGATGCAGATGAACGACGAGATATCGCACCGCGCGTTGGACCTGTTCCTCAAGAATCTGGACCGGATGAAGCTTTTTTTCTTGCAGAGCGATATCGACGAATTCATGGCCGAGCGCGATTCGCTGGATGACTATGTGAAAGCCGGCGACGTGCGAATCGCCAAGGAAATCTTTGACCGCTTCTTGCAGCGGGTTTCCGAACGCGTGGCGATCGCCCAGAAGTTGGTCGACGCCGAGCACGATTTCACGGTCGACGAGGATATGGTCCGAGACCCCAAGAAACTTGATTATGCCAAGACGTCCGAAGAACTCGACGAGCGGTGGCGCAAACGAGTGAAGTACGACTTGCTTTTGGAACTTGCCGACGACGTCGACGACAAGGAAGCCATCGAAAAACTTCACAAGCGCTATCGAGGCATCGAGCGCAACTGGGAACAATACAGTAACGACGAATTGCTGGAAGATTTTCTCACCGCCATCACCATGAGCTTCGACCCCCACAGCAGTTATATGTCGCCGAGCACGCTCGACAATTTTACAATTCAGATGCGGCTGGAACTCGACGGCATCGGCGCCTCGCTCGAATCCAAATATGGCGAGACGATCGTTAGGCAAATTATCCCGGGCGGCGCGGCCGACAAAGACGGTCGGCTGAAAACCAAGGACGTGATTGTCGGCGTGGGCGAGGGCACCGAGGGAGAATTCGTCGACATCGTCGACATGAAGATCAATGACGTCGTGCAAATGATTCGCGGTAAACCCGGGACCATCGTGCGATTGGAAGTCATTCCCGCCGACAAGTCCGGACGCAAGATTTTCGACATCACTCGTGCGCGGATCGAGCTCAAAGACAGCGAGGCCCGCAGCGAGATTCTCGAACGTCCCTTGGACAAAGCGGACGACAAGCCTACCGATACGACAAGTTCGACTTCTCCTGAAGTGAAGCAAACGACCGAGACCGAAACGGCCACGGGCAAGATCGTCGAGCACAAACAGGGCCCCAATAGTCCTGCGCGGCGCATCGGCGTGATCAGTCTGCCCAGCTTTTATATGGACATGGAAGGCCGCCGGGCGGGCCGCAGCGACTTCAAGAGCACCACGCGCGACATGCGGCGACTCTTGGAGGAATTCAAGCAACAGAAAGTCGATTTGGTGGTAATCGACCTTCGATTTAATGGCGGTGGCTCGCTGCCCGAATCCGTCGAGGCCACGGGGCTCTTCATCGACAAAGGGCCTGTTGTGCAAGTCAAGGGACCGGATGGCCGCGTCTCGCCGTATCCCGACGAGGAACCGGGCCAGGTATGGTCAGGCCCGCTTGTAGTGTTGATCAACCGTTTCAGCGCTAGTGCGAGCGAAATCTTCGCTGGTGCGATTCAAGATTATGAGCGCGGCATCGTGGTGGGCGACCGCTCGACCCATGGCAAGGGAACCGTGCAACAACTTTTTGAGCTTGGTCAGCAAATCCTGCCCATGCAAGAGGCCCCCAACCTTGGCGCGCTCAAGATGACGATCCAGCAATTCTATCGCCCCAGCGGCGACAGCACGCAGAATCGAGGCGTGGTCTCGGACGTTGAGTTGCCCTACCGCACGAGCTTCTGGGAAGGCATCGGTGAAGCCGATCTCGATTACGCCCTCAAATTCGATCAGGTGGCCCCTCAACCCCACGACAACTACCGCATGGCGTCGGCTCGGGTGATCGAGCAGCTCCGCCAACGATCGACCGAACGCATCGACAAGACGGAGTTCTTCATTCAGGAAAAGGGGAAGATCGAGGAACTCATCAAGCGTCAAAAGGAGCCCATGGTCACATTGAACAAAGAAAAATTCCAGGCCGAACGCAAGAAAGTGAATTCCGAGAAGGATCAGGAAGAGATGTTCGAGGACTTGGAAGCCAAAGATCGGCCGGTCTTTCCCCCGACTCCTTACAACGAGGAAGTCATCTCGATCGCGCTCGATTATCTCGATTTGTTAGGCGAAGAAAGCGTCGCCGCGACTCACAGATAAATTGAGGATCAGGATCAATATAGCCGCGGAGCTTGCTCCGCGATGAACCTTGCTCCGCGTTGCCAACTCAGTGGCCCGTCAATTCAGTGGAAGAGTCAAGCCGTCGTAGGCAAGTTCTACCCCTGGTGGAAGCGTTGCGTTCGTCGGCCCGTGATCGAGATCGTGCGAAATGTGCGTGAGCAAGGTCCGCCGCGGGGCGAGTTCCGCGGCCACGGCGAGTGCTTCGTCCAAGCTAAAGTGGGTGGAGTGCGGTTCGCGGCGCAGGCAATCAAGAATGAGCACGTCGAGATCCCGAAGCTTTTCCATGCTCTCCGGCGGAATCGCGTTGGTGTCGGTACAGTAGGCGATGTTGCCGAAACGAAAGCCGAGCACCATGCAATTCGTGCCATGCTCCAAGCGAACCGGCACGACCTCCGCGCCGAGCAGCGTGAAGGGTTCCAAATCAATCCGCTGCATCGAAAGTTGCGGCACGGCTCCGCGATGGAGCGACGTGGCATCGCGAAAGGCGTAATCGAACGACTTGCGGATCCGATTCTCCACCTGCGGTTCGCAATAGAGCGGCACCGGACCACCAAGATAAAACTGCATCAGCCGCAAATCGTCGAGCCCGAAAATGTGGTCGGCGTGTTCATGCGTATAAAGCACGGCATGAATGATGCCGATTTTTTCACGCAAGAGTTGGCTGCGTAAATCGGGCGGGGTGTCGATCAGCAAGTTGCCCAGGGGCAGCCCCAATGCCAAGCCGCAACGCGAGCGTTGATTGCGTGGATCGGTACTCGTGCAAGTCGCGCAACCGCAGCCAATCGCCGGGACACCCACCGAGGTGCCGGTTCCCAGGAAAATCAGCTGTCCGCGAAAATCACGGCTGACGGGAAGTCGAGACAATTTCCATACCTTGTTGACGATTCCTACTTCAAACAACGGATCACGCTGAACGGCAATTCTATGCTCACGAGGCCGGTTCGTGGGACAAGCGGACTAACTTTTCCAGCAACTCGGCAGCGGCACCGCTGTCGATCGATTCGATCGCCAATTCAGCCGCATCGCGCGCACTC
>JBGTEU010000642.1:0-7089 GCA_041747595.1 Bythopirellula sp. | reverse complement strand
GTTCCGGTGCTGTGTATCGCGATGCTTGCGACCGGAAGTGTATACGTCGCCTTGCTAGTACTCATAGCCGGAGCGGCATTCGGGGTCTGGAACCTGTCGGTTCTGCGGCGAAATCGCGCACTCGATGCAAGTTTCTCCAATGACTGAACGTTACCACGCGGTTTACCAGTCCTCACTTCCACCCATCCACTCACTCGGTTTCTCAAGGAGAATTTTAGATGCCAACTACACTTTTGTTTGATACCTGGGGCACGCTTGTAGACAACTATTCGATCGCCGATGTCATCGAGCCCCACGTATTTGAAGCACACACCGCACAGCTCATTGCCCGCGATTGGCGATTCCAGCAAAAGTGGGCGATGTTTCACACAACGCTTAGCGACTCGTTCGTTCCCCACCCAGCGCTAAATGAGGCTTGTCTGCGCTGGTCACTGGATTTCCATCATGTCGAACTTTCCGATGATGCCATCCGTGAGATCAACGACCAATATTACAAGCTGCGCGCCTATCCCGACGTAATCGACGCCTTGAAGTCGCTAAAGTCTCAAGGGTTGACGCTGAAAATTGTCGCGAATCCAACCAAGAAAATGATCGAGGATCACAGTCGATTCGCTGGCACCCTTGAGTACATCGACGAAATCATCAGTTCTGGCGAGGAGGCCCAGGCATTCAAGCCATCCCCCAAAGTATACGAACTTGGCATGCGTAGGGCGGGGTGTCCCAAAGAGGAAATCCTTTGGGTCACCGGCCATTTCTGGGAAGTGGTTGGCGCGGTTCGTCAGGGTCTGGACGTCGCCTGGACCAATCGCGCGCGCCAACCCGCCTTGAAGATCGGTGTCGAGCCGACCTATACGACCAGGAACCTCAAGGAACTAGCGGACATCCTCGCCAAAGGGGGATAACCGTCGTTACGCGGGTACCCAATACACCACAAGAGGAGATATCCATGATCATAGATAAGAAACTTGCCGTAACCTTAAAAGCGGCAGCGGTCGCTACGCTCTTAACTGCGTCCCTGCCACTAGCGTTCGCCGAGCCCACAACGATTCGGCTGATGGTTTCGCCGAGTGGATCCGGTCCGTATAACGCGCTCGCTACTGTCCAGACGCACATGTCAGAACTCTCGGACCGCATACGTCTGAGCGTTGAAGAAACACCCGGGTTCAACTTCAACGTCAAGTACATCGCATCCCAGCCCGACCGCTTTGCGAATACCATGTTCGGAACCGGTTCGGTACTTAACTGGGCGGCATCCACTGGTCACAAACCGTTCTACCCTGAACCACTTCAGGCGCTTAACGAGTTTCGCACGGTGATAGTGATGGGCTTAACATTCAACGCCTGGGTTGCCATGGACAAAAGCATCCGAACACCTAACGATTTTGTTGGCAAGCAAGTCGGCATCGGCCTATTGACACAAAACGAGTGGGGCATGCACCAGCGTATGCTGCTGGATGAATGGGGCCTTACCAGCAAACTGGGCAGTCTTGACACGCTCGGACCGGATCAGAATATCGACGCGCTGCTGGACGGACGCACCGATGTCGGCACTCTGTTTGGACTGACCAGCGCCGACGGCTCGATCACGGTTGTGACCGGCCCTCATCGGCAACTCGAGGCATCGAATCGAGACTGGCACTATATACAAGTACCCGCCGAGATGACTGAATCTTCGACGGCGCCCTTTCGGGTGGTCGAGTACCCGGCAGGCACGCTACCGAACCAACCAGAACCTGTAACCCTGTTCGGCGGTATTCTTATGATTTCTGCACACGAGTCAATGGATGAGGAACTCGTCTACGAATTCGTCCGGGTGTTCGTCGAGCATGGGGAGCAGGTTAGAAACTATCACGGTTTTCTCCAGCCGTTGACCAACGATACCATTTCCTACACGGCTACTGAAGACCCCGACTCTTTTCACCCGGGAGCGATCCGGGCGTTTCGAGACTTGGGAGTAATCCCCTAGCATTGGTGGGTCACGTAATTGAATGGGGTCCCGGATACAACCCGGGACCCCTCGGTCATTTTGTCGAATCGATCAGGTTAACCTGTCTGCGCCGGGTTCGACATAGAGAAAGGACTGATCAATCTCGGTGCGGGCGAGATTGTTCACCATCGTCGAAAGGACATACCAACCGATTACCGCGATAACTTCCAGCAGCTCGGGTGTTGAAAGCCCGGCGCCATTGAACTCGCCGATCTCCGCCTCTGACAAGCGACCCTGAGTTTCCCACAACCGCATCGTGGCACGCTGAACGAGCGCCTGGCGCGGATTAGATAATGGCCGACCCGTACGCAGGGCATCAATATCGTAGGAACTCAGTTTCAACTTTTTTGCAAAGGTGGAGTGCGCGGACAGGCAGTAGTGACAACGCGTCCGTCTTGAAACCTCCACCGCGACAATCTCCCGTTCAACGGCTCGCAATTGAGTGTTCTGCAGATTTCTTCGCATTGCTTCGAAGGCGGTAACCACTGCGGTGCTGTTGGCCAGCACCTTGTGAAAATTGGGAACCATGCCACCGAACATCTTACTAATCGCCGTCAACGCCTCGTCCTTCTCGGAATCGCCGCTTCCGGGTTCGTATCCCGGGATGATCTGGCGATCCAGTTGCACGTTCGTAGCCGTACTCATCGTCTAGACTCCTCCTCGCTGCGCCAGCCTCCGTCGACCACACCCCGTAGTGGTGCGGCGATTCGGATCTAGCGATCGGTTGTTACTGTTACAACGCTCCTGCCTGCTCAAGTGCCGAGATGAACTCTTCCATTCCATCCTGTGCCTCAAGAATTCGGCGTGCGACAACAGGGTCGTAAAGACCCAACTGCTTGCCGACCGCCCAAGCGGAGACCGAGGCGAGTTGCCACTGTTTCAGCTCCTCGGCGGTAGGTTCGTAGTAGTGCACCTCACCTTGGACATTAGCCGCGAGTCGTTGCGCATAGTCGCGGTCAATATCGAAGGATGCGTCTTGCAATTCGCGCCCGGCGCGGTCGATAGCAGATCGCGCCCAGTCGGGCAGGGACTCATAGCGATCCCAGTCCATAAAGATCATCATCGGTGTCCACGCGCCTCCGGTCAGAGTCACATTCGGAGCCACCTCGTTGAACTTCATCATTACGTGAACGGGATCTTGAACATACAGTCCACGTACGACCTTTTGCTGCACGGCGTCGTAGGTCTCCGACCAATCAACGGGGGTGGCCACCGCCCCCCAGGCTCGAAGCAGCGCACCATCCAACGGAGACTTGGTTACCCGAACCTTGACCCCCTTGATATCTGCTGGCGAGCGCACTTCACCGACATTCGTCTGCAGCTGCCGAAATCCCAGAAAAGGTACCACTGAAACCACCTTGAGCTTATCTACTTCGATGGCGGTTTTATCAAGAGCTTCCCCGAGAAAATCGACCAGAACCTGTTTCGCACCTTCGTCGTCCCTGAAGATGTAGGGGAGTGTAAGGATCTCGAACGTGGTGCTGAATCCTCCGTAGTTGGCGATCGATACCTCGCCCATGTCGGTTTGGCCAAGCTTCACCTGTTCGACGCATGTCTTCTGGTTGCACAAGGTACCGGCAAGGTGCACGTCCAGGGTCAACCGTCCATCGCTGTACTCCTCAAGTCGGGGTTTGAGGAAATCATTGAGCATATGGGCCATCGGGAAGTTTTCGTTCCAGCTGGTGCCAACCTTGAGTGATATTTCCGCAGCCAGAACCGTGGGCATCGTCATCGCTGACGCTATCACGATCGACGCTGCCGTCGCTCGTAGCAGGTTTCGTCGTTGCATTGTCTTTCACCTCTCCTCGTGGTTGATGGTTTGTATAACGTCGCGGCCTAATCGTGCCGCGATCAACTCAAGCGGAACGCCGCGCGCGCCACACGGAGTGAATCCGAATGGCGTCCCGGACCAGGACGCCCGAACACGCTATGATGAGCAGCACACCGGACACGGGAACGATCATCATCGGGTAACTTTGTGGCATCATTCCAAGCTCCCAGTAGAATCCCGGCACCTTGGCGGCGGCCTTGAAGCCGTAGATGGTGAAAACGACCGAGAAAACCATAATCAACAAGTTCCAGAAGGCGTCAAACACTACCGCCAGGAGTGGCGACACCTTCTCGTATATCGCCTGCATGGCAATCAACTCGCGTTCGCGAACGGTAATGCTCAAGCCGAGAAGGATCATGCCGACGTTGGCGAACGTGGATACGACGTCGCTCCAGAATGGCGGATTGGCGAACACGTAGCGCAACACAACCGAGTAGAGCACTACCAGGGTCAACGCCAGCAGCACCAGATTGCAGATTGCGTCCGTCAACCATGCGACGCCGTGTTCGATTCTTTGCAATAGGTAGATCACGTCACACCTCGAACCCGGCCAGCCTGGGTATCCAATGCGTCAATGGTGGAAAGACGATGATCAATAACAACAGCAGAAATTCCATTGCGATGAACGGCAGCATTGCCACGGCAACCCTCTCGAGTTTGTCTTCGGCAATTCTTGCGGCAGCGAAAAAACATATTCCAACAGGTGGCGTCACTGTCCCCAACAGGAACCCGACGCAGATCACCATGGATGCCTGGGTCTCGGACATTCCGGCGGCAGCGGCAGCGGCCAGCAGAGTCGGGCCGAGAATGATCAGGTTGGCGACGATATCCGCCAGCATCCCGGCGATGACAATCACCGCCAGGAAGGCGACGATGAATAACACCGGATCTGCCTGAAACTGTAGTAACCAAGCCTCAAGGCCCTGCAAGGCGCCCAGACGCGTCAGTAACCAGGAGAATGGCCCAGCGGCAGCAATAATGATGAAGATGGCCGCCGACATTCGCACCGTGCGCCGTAGTGCGGTCAGTACATCCGCCCAGGTCAAGGTGCGATAGATGAACTTTCCGATTACGAAGGCCAGAAAACACACCACGGCGCCAGCTTCGGTAGCGGTGAAGATGCCGCCGACGATGCCGAAATAGAGGATCACCGGTAGTGATAGTGCCAAGAGTGCGCGCACGAAGGCACGGACAAGAGTCACTAACCGGAACGGCTCCTCCAGCCGCTCATAGTTCCTGCGCACACTGATGACGTAAGCCACGACCATGAACAGCAGCCCTACTGTTATCCCGGGCAATATTCCGGCCGAGAACAGTTTGCCCACGGACAGGTTATTTGCGCTGGCAAAGATTACGATGGCAATGCTTGGGGGTATGATGCCTCCGATGGTAGAGGCTACCGCGGTAGTGGCGGCCGAGAACGGCGCGCTGTAGCCCGCTTTCTTCATTGCCGGTATCATGATTCCGCCGATAGTCGCAGTGGACGCAACCGCCGAACCATTAAGACTGGCGAACAACATCGACATCACGATCGTTATGTGCGAGAGACCACCACGAATTCGACCGACAATCTCCCGGCTCAGTTGCAGGAGACGATCGGTTACAGCACCAAGATTCATCAGTTCGCCGGCGAGCAGGAACATCGGCACCGCGACCAATGGAAACTTGTTGAGGGAGGTGTACATCTGGTACGGGACCGCTGTCAGCGGCACGACGTCCGTCACTGCTATGTACACCGTGGGTAGTATGGCCATGACGAAGCCGATTGGCGCGCCCAACAGGATGAACGATACGAGCGCGAATACCATCCAGAAAGTCAGCATAGGCCGGTGTCCCCCAAGTACCGTTCGTCTTTCGCCGCCGAGAGTACAGGTGTGGGTACGCAACGACCCGACTCACACAGGCTTGCGGCCTCTCCGAAAAGCGTTGGTGGAGAAGCCCGGATCGAACGTTAGTCCGCGCTACGGGACGGCGTCTGTCAATTAGTTGACACGTCGCTCGCGCTCCCGACGGTGGGGAATACGAATTAACCTTATGGTACTTCGTTCGACTCTGCGGACGCGTTACGACCGTTTTGTGTCGAGCTTCGTAGTCCGGCAAGATCAAGAACAACCATACGACGCTTTTCTATGCGGACGAGTCCCGCTCGCTGCAATTCATTCAAGGTAATGCTGACCCATTGACGGGTCGCTCCAACCATGTTGGCCAAGTCTTCCTGGGTGAACTCGTGGGCGATTACCGTTCCCTCGGGATGAGGCTGACCATACATTTCACTGAGTCGAACGATTTGGTGGGCAAGTCGATCGGTTACGGACTCGGTTGCAAATGTCTGGAACAGTACCGAAAGCCAGTGAACCTTGAAGGCGAGCGCATCCATTACCGCGTTGGCGATTCCCGGATTGCCACAGGCGATCCTGCGAAATGTGCGACCTTCGATAACCCATAGCCGGGTTTTCTTGATCGCTTGTGCAGACCAGACGTGGGGCGTGTTTCCGAACATGTCCGGTGCGCCGATCAGGTTTCCATCCGACCAGAAGGCGAGCGTAACTTCCTTGCCGAGCGGCGATAGGTAATAGGTACGGATCAATCCTTGCTCAATGAGGTAAGTATGAACGTGGGGACTTCCCTGCCGAAACAATACTTCACCAGGCTTAGCCTGCATTGGTACGCAACCGGTTAGAAAAGCAAGCTTTTCGTCTTCATTCAATCGGTCCAGGAAATCGAAATGAAGTGCACGCAATTCCTCGCGTTCATCGAATGATTGCGATAAAGGACTCATATGCCTCACCACGTAGCGCGGTCAGTGACTGGACGGGGATTCAGCAGCGCAGAATATACGTCCGGATTCCCCAAGTCCAATTACGCAAACGCAGGCTTGAATCAGTACATCCGACGAATACTGGCGGCGATAGACAGGAAGCCTCGTCATCAGCATCTTGCCTAATATCGACCCTCGACCGCTGCAACATCCGCCCCATTCGCAGCGCTCGAAAGCAGCGTGGCAACCGGAGGTGATCGGGTAGTCGACCCGATTGAACTTGTACTCGTTCAAGTGCTTTGGTGGTGGTTGATGGTGTACATCGATGGATGGAGTTTCGTTCTATTCGGGGAGGATTGTCGGGTTACGCTTCGCTAACCCGTATATGGTCTCCTCCCAAAAAGCAAGGGCTTGCGACGAATGGTGACAGGGACAGGATTGCTGCCGTATATCCGGCCTGTTGACGAAGGGCATTGGCCCCTCTGGCCTTGATGAAGGATCGCGCACGAGGTC
>JBGTEU010000641.1:0-8804 GCA_041747595.1 Bythopirellula sp. | reverse complement strand
GTTCCACGACGTTAGTGACAAATGGTACGAATGGAACTCCGGCTACGTGCATTCTGTGACGGGCATATGCTTGGTTATGGGCGACCAGCTCTATTTTCCAGTCGTTGCACGTCAACCAGTTCAAGGAGCAGACGAGACGATTGAGGGTGATCGACTCTATCACACCGGACTCGCCATGCTCCGTCGCGACGGTTTCGCGTCAATGGACGCGTCGACGCAAGAGGGTACGGTAACGACTCGGCCCGTGAAATTCGACGGCAAGCACCTGTTCGTAAACGTGGACGACCCGCAAGGTGAATTACGAGTCGAAGTGCTCGATGAAGAAGGTCGAGTGATCGAGCCTTACAGCAAAGAAAACTGCGATTCAATCTCCGCCAACAAGACTCTGGCGGCGGTCACGTGGAACGGAGATGACGATTTGTCTGCACTGGCTGGCAAGCCGGTGCGGTTCAAGTTTTTTCTGACAAACGGCAAGCTCTATTCATTCTGGGTCAGCCCTGACGAATCGGGCGCCAGCCATGGCTATGTTGCCGCCGGCGGGCTAGGCTTTACAGGTCCCACCGATACCGTGGGCCGAAACGCTACGAAACCTGACTAGACTTCTATCCGGCTGTTGGAAGACAGAAACCAAGCTTAACATGAGATGCATGGCACCCCAGATCACCACGAGAAATTCACGTTCGAATAGTTCGGCAATGAAGGCCAAAACATCTCGTCGTGCGATCATAAAAGTCGCGGTGACGTTGGCTGTCGTATTTTCTGTTGCTCGCGACGTGGCTAAATCCAGTGGACAGCAAGCACAGTCTCAACCGCACAACAACGTCGTGCTGATTCTCGTTGATGACCTCGGCTGCAGCGATCTCAGTTGCACAGGGAGCACGTTTTATGAAACGCCGAACATCGACCGTCTACGCAGCGAAGGCGTGCTCTTTACAGATTCCTATGCCGCGGCATCTGTCTGTTCTCCGACTCGCGCTAGCATCCTCACCGGAAAGTATCCCGCTCGGGTCGGCGTGACCGACGTCATCGTCACGACGGATAAGATTCATCCGCGTCGAGGGCAGCTCATCGATGCTGCTTACGTCGATCATTTACCGTTGAAAGAAGTAAGCCTTGCGACCGCGTTGAAAAATAATGGCTACCAAACTTGGCACTTGGGCAAGTGGCACCTCGGCGGCGCCCCGTATTTTCCCGACAAGCATGGCTTCGACATCAATATCGCCGGCAGCGAAAGAGGCATGATCAGGCCACACCTAGGCTACTTTAGCCCGTGGGGCCTCGAGCACCTCAGCGACGAGGGGACGCCCGGAGAGTACCTTTCTGATCGCCTCACGGAGGATGCCATCGAGCTCATCCGGAACCGCAAGCAGGGCAAACCATTTTTTCTGAATCTCTGGTACTACTGTGTTCATATGCCGATCCAGGCCAAACCAGATTTGACGGCGAAGTACACGGCAAAAGCTCAGAGACTCGAAATCGATGAAATCGATCCGTTAACCACTGGCGAGCCCTATCACACGGAACATCAAAAGGGCTTGCACATACAACGCCGATTGCTGCAATCCGATCCGACTTATGCGGCAATGATTGAAAGTCTCGATACCAATATTGGCAGGCTTATGGATTGTCTTGACGAGCAAGGCATTGCCAAAGATACGCTGTTTGTGTTCACGTCTGACAACGGGGGCGTTGCAACTAAGGAAGAAGCACCGACCAGCAATCGGCCTTTTCGGGAAGGCAAAGGCTGGATGTATGAGGGGGGGCTTAGAGTCCCGCTCATCATGCGAATGACTGGAACGATCGAACCTCGCGGCACTTGTAATGAGCCCGTAATCAGCACCGATCTCTATCCCACCGTGCTCGATGCGGCGGGTCTGGCTGAAATGCCGGACCAGCATTCCGACGGCGTTAGTCTATGGCCACTCACACGAGGCGAATCTTCGCTGTCGCGCGACGCGATCTTTTGGCACTATCCGCACTACGGTGAGTTCAATGGAACTCCTAGTTCGGCCATCCGCAAAGGTGACTGGAAGTTGATCGAGTTCTTTGAAGACGACAATCTCGAACTTTACAATTTGGCGAATGACCCGAGCGAGGCGCAAAATCTCGTTGCAACCCAGCCGGAGCTCGCTGCCTCATTGCATGCCCAGCTCAAGGGCTGGCGCGACGAGGTCGACGCCCACTATCCCCGTAAAAATCCTGATTGGAAGGCGAGTCCGGATAAGTAGGGAACATCTACGACCACCGTGCTTTGCCCACTGAGAGTATTGGCACTAAGTAGCAGGATGACATGCGTCAAAGCTCGTTGATTGTAACCGCACTCATGGTTAGCTGGACAGCTCCGCTGACTCTTGCAGCGGAATCGAAGTTCCTCCACACGTTTGAGCGCATTCAATTGACGAACGTCTTCTTTTCTGAAGGCGCTGCCATTGGCGATCTCAACCGAGACGGCGCGGTTGATATTGTCTCGGGCCCGTATTGGTATGCCGGCCCTGACTTCACAAAACGGCACGAATATTACCCCGCGAAACCCTTCCAGATCGATGAATATTCTGACAATTTCCTCTCGTTTGTTCATGATGTGAATGACGACGGTTGGCCAGACATTCTTGTTGTCGGATTTCCTGGGAAGGAGGCCACTTGGTTTCAGAACCCCCAGGGCAAGCCAGGATTATGGACGCCACATCTCATCCATGCCACGATTGATAGTGCCGTTTGTGCTGTGCCGCGTGATCTAAGGCAAATGCGAGCGAGGAGAGAGTTTTTCCGCCGCCAGTCGGCACAGTGAGTGAGAATAGTCCCGGCGATTGCATAGCCGCTGCACGGCAGGCGCTGAGCACCTCCTGCCGACAATCACTGACGTTCTGGCTTCCCCGTCCGGAGTTGGCGAGGTCAGAGAGTCTTTTGTCCAGTTCAATCTGCATTTCGTTGAACGGCGGCTTTATAGTCGGCCTGCTCAACGATTGCCCTGGATTTACGAACGCTTGCGTTGCAAGAAAATCGGCATCCACCAAGCAAGAGAAAAGCATTCGCATGAAAAAAGCGAGCTGGAATGCAACTCGATCATGGTCGTGCGGGTCGACGGTAAGTGCTGGAATCGAGAGGGATTGTTGAAATGCAATAAGTTCTGCTGGAGCGGAGTCAGTCGGCTCGATTATCTTGAATCGGCTTTGCAGGGCCGATCTTCCGCCCGAGAAATCAGCCAGACCCGCATGATGGCCGGCGATGATATAAACCGCGTTGGAACCAGTAACTTCCGCTGGTGCGAAGTAAGCTCAGTTCCGTTAATTGGCGAAGAGGCGTCTATAGGTTTGGCCTCGTCAGCTTGAATACCAAGCTTCTGCCAAAATGCTCGTCCAGCAATAATCCCAATTCCGTACTCTCTGGCTTTCTTAGCCTTACCGGATGTGGATTCGCTACAGCTCCGCAAAGCTTATATAGTTTTACCCCAAGATTCCCAAGCAAGAATAAAATCGACAGCGACGAAACCCAGGGGTTTCGTCTCGAAAGTTGGGACCCCAGCGATCGCTCCAAATCGTCCAAATGGGGTTGGCATTTCAAAATAGTAATAGTCCGCAAGGCCATACTGCCTTGTCGGGGAGTTCCTCGCTGCCGTTAGAGGGCTTTTCTGGAAGAGCTACATAAATGCCATTGCGTAGTAAGAGCGCCATCTCGGGGTCACGAATCTCATAGGCATCGCCGCTCGATAACCGCACTCGAAATGGCTCGAAGGGGCGACAAGACAAAAGGTCTTTGAGGGCTGCGGTGCTCATGCTTTGAGTATACCCACGGACCACATGAAAGCAAAGCTAAAGCTTAACCATCTCTGTGAACCGCTTTTTCGCAGGCTGTGTCTACGCACTACGCAGGTCCAGTGTGCAGTGGCGATTCGTGATTTTTCCCGCTATACTTGTAAGGCTTTGCAGTGGGATGATCGTCTCTGAAAGTAAAAACAATAGTCCTCCCCCCAACTAGAATTTTACTGGCCTCCCTTGAGTACTAGGAGGGGGGATAAATGAACTATGATCCGCGTGGCGATATTAGGTGCGACGGGTTACACCGCTCGCGAATTGTTGGAGTTGCTGCTTCGTCATCCCGAAGTGGAGGTGACCGTGCTCGCCACGCGCTCGGAAGATAAGTTGCACGTGGCCGACGTGCATCCCTCGCTGCGGAGTCGGCTCGATCTGCGGCTCGAGAATCTCACTCCATCGGAAGTCGCTAAGCGGGCCGACTGTGTGTTCGGCTGCTTGCCGCATGGGGCGAGTGCCGCGGTGATCAGCGAATTGCTCGCTGCCGGTTGCCGGGTGATCGACTTCAGCGCCGACTATCGGCTCAATGATCCGCAAGTTTACGAAAAGTGGTATCAGGTCGTGCATCCTGATCCGGCGCGGATGGGCAAAGCGGTTTATGGTCTTCCCGAATTATTCCGCGAACAAATTCGCGGCGCCCAATTGGTGGCGAATCCCGGTTGTTACCCCACGGCTGCGATTCTCGCGCTCGCGCCGTTGTTGAAGGCGGGTGCGATTTCTCCGCACGGGATAATCATCGACGCGAAGAGTGGCGTTAGCGGAGCAGGGCGGTCGCCGAAGGCGAATTTGCATTTTCCCGAAGCCAATGAGAACCTCACGCCCTACAACGTCGGCAAGCATCGGCACACGCCGGAGATCGATCAAATCTTAAGCTCATGGGCCAACGTGGAAACGAACGTCGTGTTCACCCCCCATTTGATTCCCATGGATCGAGGCGAGCTGATCACGGCTTACGCCGACGTTCCGGCAGGCACGACGGGTGAGAGTTTGCTGGAAACGCTGCGCACCTTTTACAAGGCCGAACCTTTCGTGCGGGTCGTTGATTCCCTACCGGGGACGAAGGACGTGAGCCACACGAATTTCTGCGACGTGACGGCTCGGGTGGTGGGTTCCAAGGCGGTTGTGGTGAGCGTGATCGACAATTTGATCAAGGGGGCTTCGGGGGCGGCGATGCAGAATTTCAATATCGTGCATGGTTTCCCCGAGACGACGGCATTACTTTAAGAAAATCCCCCTCCCTTGCAGGGAGGGGCTAGGGGAGGGTTTAATCCATGGCAGACCTCCCCTAACCTCTCCCCGGAGTACCAGGGAGGAGGATAAGAAAACACTGAAAATCGACGGGACGGAAACATGGCGGAGAGGCTACCCCAGGGTTACAAAGCTGCGGGCGTCTATACGGGCGTCAAGCGGAACCCGAATAAAAAAGATCTCACGCTGTTCGTGTCGGAGACTCCGGCCGTCGCGGTGGGTGTCTTCACGCAAAATCTTGTCGTCGCCGCGCCGGTGAAGCTTTGCAAGGCTCGTACGCCGTCGTCTTCAATTCGGGCCGTCGTGGCGAACTCAGGTTGCGCCAACGCCTGCACGGGAAGTCAGGGCGAAAAAGACGCCGCACAGATGGCCGCGAAGACCGCACAGATTTGCGGCCTCGACGAAAACGAAGTGCTCGTGATGTCGACCGGCGTGATCGGTGAGATGCTGCCGCTCGAGAAAATTGCCGCGGGGATTATCGACGCCGCCCGGCAACTTGCCGACGATAGCAATGCGCTCGTTGACGCGGCGCGGGGAATTCTCACGACCGATACCGTGCATAAAATCAAGTCACGCGAGATCGAGCTGGATGGCGTACCGATCTGCGTGACGGGGATCGCCAAAGGGGCCGCGATGATCGGGCCCAATCTGGCGACGATGTTGGCACTCGTGCTCACCGACGCCAAGCTGAGTCTCGCCGATGCCGACGCGGGACTTAAAGATGCGGTCGACGAATCATTCAATTGCATCAGCGTCGACGGTCACACGAGCACCAACGACACGGTGTTGTTTCTGGCGAACGGTGCCGCGGGGGGGCCCGAGTTGTCGGGGAGCTCGCTCGCAAAATTCCAAGCGACTCTTGTCGA
Source organism: Bythopirellula sp. (assembly GCA_041747595.1). Lineage (GTDB taxonomy): Bacteria > Planctomycetota > Planctomycetia > Pirellulales > Lacipirellulaceae > Bythopirellula. The sequence goes on along the minus strand of JBGTEU010000641.1, from coordinate 2,881 downwards.
AGTGTGCGAAGACTTGGCCCAGTCGATTCCCGCCGATGGTGAAGGGGCGACGCACTTGATCACGGTCGAGGTCCACGGCAGCCGAAGCCGCAAAGAAGCCGTGCAAGTGGCCAAAACAATCGCCGACAGCCCGTTGGTGAAAACGGCCATCGCGGGTTGCGATCCCAATTGGGGGCGGATCGTGTCGGCTGCCGGCTATTCAGGCGTGCCGTTTGACCCCGCGAAGGTGAGTTTGCTGCTCAACGGCATCTTGCTGTACGAACACGGCGTGCCGGTGACGTTTGATGCCGAGGCCGTGTCGGAGTCGATGAAAGCCGATCGCAACACGTCGGTCGTTTTGTTGCTGGAAGAGGGGGATCAATCGGCTCGCTTCTGGACGACCGACCTCACGGCCGAATACGTGCGGCTCAACGCGGATTATCATACGTGATTCAAGGTTACGAAGCTCGTTAAAAGCTGTTTTGGCAGCCCGTTGTCAACCGAGACGCACAGCACGCCGACAAGTCTTGGGGACTCGTCGATTGCGCGAGTTTCTTGGTGATGCGGATCGCGGTATCACCGATGCCTTCACCAGCGACCGCCACTTCGAGTAGGCGGGGTTTCACTGCTTGCTGACATCGTAGGCACCAAGCGTTCAAGATTATCACGCTTTTGCCGCGGCGACGACGAACGTCGGAGGCAGGGCTTCAAAACGGAGCCGTTCGAGTTGTGTTTTGCCGCGTGAAATGTTGATCATCCAAACCTCGACTTGCGAAGTTTTCTTGCCAAGGGCTTCGGTGACTTCGTCGAGGCTTTGAACGCTCACGACGTTCGCGACGAACCTCCCCCCGGGGTTCAATCGATCGAAGGCCAGTTCAGCGAGTCGGGAAATTTCTCGGCCACTCCCTTCGATGAACACGGCATCGGGATTCGGCAGGTTGGCCCACACTTCGGGGGCCGTGCCTAGGACGGGGATCACATTGGTCACGCCAAATCGGTCGGCATTTTGGCGGATGAGCGCTTCGTCTTCTTTGTCGCGCTCGATGGCATACACCTGTCCGCCGGGTGCAAGTTGGGCCGCCTCGACGCTTACCGAACCGGAACCGGCACCGACGTCCCAAACGATGCTGTTGGAATGGAGTGCCATTTGCGCGAGCGCCACGGCCCGCACTTCGGCCGGTGTGAGCAGCCCATGCTTGGGGGTGGATTGAACGAATTCCTCGTCGGGGTTGCCGAACATGCTGCGGACCCGCGATTGCCGTGGCCGGTCGGGGACGTCGGCGCTGCGCACAAGGACCATCACGTTGAGTGGCTCGAAATTTTGTTCGGCGATCTCAGCCACGGTACCAAGTGTGACGCGTTCGTTGCGGGCACCCAGGTTCTCGCAAACATAGATGGTGAAATAATCAATCCGCCGCGCGAGCAATTTTTTCGCCACTTGAGCGGGGGTGATTTGCTCGGTCGTGAATAAACCCACCTTCGTGGCAACGCGAATTTTTTCGACGATGCTGTCCAGGCTGTGATTGGCCAGATTGGTGAGATACGCTTCGTCCCAACTTTCCTTCACGCGGGCAAACGCCATCTGCATGCTGCTCACATGGGGAATGATTTCGCAGCGTTCCGTTCCCAATCGCTCGCAGAGAAACCGTGCCAAGCCGTAGAACAGCGGATCGCCCGTCACGAGCACGGCGACTTTGGCATTGCCGGCGGCGTTGATCTCGTTCACCACGTCGTCGAGGTCGGCACCGACGGCGACTCGCTTCCCCGGGGCTTCGGGCACAAGGGCGAGCGTACGTTCGTTGCCCGCAAGGATGTCTGCCGACAAAATCAATTGACGAACCAAATTGGGAACGGCCTCCAGACCGTCGTCGCCAATACCAATAATCCAAACCGATTGCTTGGGCACGTAAATTCCTCCTGCAGGGTAGCGAGCCGGGTCGTTTCGACACCGGTCAACGGGGGCTCAAGATGCCCCGGTTCGCACTACAGATTAACGGTTCGAAGGAACTCGCTCTAGCCCTATGCCACGTAGCACTGCAAAGCGTGGTGAATGAGTTGCACTTCACCCTTGGCCGGAAGCGGCGGGCCGTCGGCATTGGGGTAGACGTCGCGCGGGGGCTCTGCAGCCGTATCGAGGAACAGCTTCCACGGGAGCTTGCGGAGCTCGGCGGGGATGACGAACTTTTGCGTCGCTTGCCCAGGATGCAGGAGCAGCATAACGTGCCTCGCGGCGGGGGTTTCGAGCCCGGTCGTGCCAAAGACGCATATCAAGCTTTGCGTGGCGTGGCTCCAATCCATCGTGACGCCGTCGGGGCTATACCAACTCACGTCGGGTAAATCCCCCGGATTGTGCGGATGCCCGGTAAGAAACGTCTCGCGGCGTAGCGTGGGCTGGGCCGTGCGGAAGGCAATCACGGCACGGCTGAACCTCAACATTTCTTCGTTGCGTTCGACCAATTTCCAATCGAACCAACTGATCGCATTGTCCTGGCAATAAGCATTGTTATTACCGCGCTGGGTCCGCAAAACTTCATCGCCCGAGACGACCATCGGAGTTCCGTGGCTCAGCAGCAGCGCAACCATCATGTTCTTCGCTTGTCTCATGCGGACATCGAGAATCGACTTCCGCCGCGTCGGGCCTTCGACGCCATAATTCGCGCTCGAGTTGTTGTTCTCGCCGTCGCGGTTGTTTTCGAGATTTTCCTGGTTGTGTTTCTGCTCGTAGCTGACCAAATCGTTGAGCGTATAGCCGTCGTGTGAGGTGACAAAGTTGATGCTGTGGTACGGATCGCGGCCGCTGTGCTGGTAGAGATCACTCGAACCGGAAAGCCGCGTTGCCATGCGGCCGGTCATGTTGGCATCGCCCCGCCAGTAGCGGCGGATGTCGTCGCGGTAGTGGCCA
>JBGTEU010000640.1:0-1889 GCA_041747595.1 Bythopirellula sp. | reverse complement strand
CATCAGCAATTGGCGATTGAGATCGCTGGGGCGAACGCAACCCGCATGCGCCAGGACCAATTTTCCAATTCCGGCGGCGGCGAGTTGATACGCCACCGCACCGCCGACACCACCGACGCGCGAGATCAAGACGCTGGACCGCTTGAGTTTGCGTTGGCCTTCGTCACCGAAATCGGGAACCCACATCTGCCACTGATAGGTCTCCCACTCTTCCCTACTGAGGTCCACGATGTCACTCATCGAGCAAGCGACAATGACGCAAAATCTCTTCGCCGGACGCTCGATACCCGGTATAGAACGGCCCGAACTCCGCATACATCGCGCTCGCCTCGTCGAATCGCATCCGGTAGACGATGTCTTTGAGATATTCGGGATTGGCGGCCCACAGCGTGACCCCCCATTCCCAATCGTCGAATCCCAGGCCGACGGTGATCAACTGGCTCACCTTGCCCGCGAACGCCATCCCGCTGCGAGCGTGTTCGCTCATCAAGGCGTTGCGCTCTTCCTTGCTGAGCGTGAACCAATTCTCGCCGACTTTGCGCTTCTTGTTCATCGGATAGAAGCAAGTACTGGGGTAGGGCGGTAGGTCGGGCGTGAGACGCTGGCGGTTCATCCCTTCGAGTCGCTGGGCGTAACCCTCGACCTTGGCGGCATACGTGGGGCTGTCAGCGGTTTCCCCTTCGACGATCAGACGTTCGCTAAATTGTTCGATCGAGGGAACATACTCGCTGATTTCGGTCACCGAGACGAATGAGTAGCCCGGAACCAATGCCCGGCCGAGCGGCGAAGCGAGGAGCCGTTGATTGACCCGTTCCACCTTCAAGGGATCGGGGTCCATCACCATCAGTCCGAAGTCGGCTTTGTGCCCACTGACCACGGACGTTTGCAACCTGAGGGGGGCGTCGTTACCCGCGGGGTTGAGTGCTGCAGTTATTGCGGCAGTGCCGGCGGATATTTCCTCCCGCGGCATCTCGGCGAGTGCGGCGCGATTCCACGAGTAATAGAGATGGCTCGAGTGCCAACCTCCCCCGGCAGGCGTTAACGAGATCTCGATAGGAGTTGAAGGAACGTGCGGGCGGCTCATGATGGCTGAGAAGACGAAACAAATGGAGCAAGTGAGCAAAGTCTGTCCGCATCGTAACAAATCTCCCATGAGGGTGGTAAGGGGTTACAAAACCGAGACTATTCCTCTTCCTTGAGCGCCTGTTGGGCATCCTCCCACTTGGCAAGAAAAACATCATGTACGCTGGGATCAAGTTGATTTACAAAATTACGTTGCAACTTTAATGCCTGAACTAAGCGCTGTACGTCATTCAAATCACCCGAACGATGTGAGGCGCGGCCCGAGGCCAATTTTAGTTCGATGAGCCGAGGCAGCTCCACCACGTGGGCGCCTTCGATGATTTCACTCACAAGTGCCGGATCGGGAAACGCAATCGGTCCAGGTTTGCCATCGCCCGGGTATTGGCCGGTGACGAGAAAGTCGATTTTTACACCCGTTTCGGCGTCGCGCAAGTTTTTGCTCTTTTCGAAGGGACGCACGTAGCCCAAGCCTTCCAGCGCCGCGTGAATTTGCGCGAGGCTAGCCGGCGTGACCAAAACGTCGACGTCCTCGGTAAAACGGCGATAGCCGTGAAAGAAGAGGGCCATCCCGCCGGCAATCGCATAATCGACGCCAAGCTCTTCGAGACGCTCTGCCAACCTTTTCAAGGTGCGGTGAACAGCGCTGGTGCCCTCGAAATGCATGCTTCCCTCCAGGAGGGCCCAGTGGAGATCGCCGTTAAGTAGGCTTTCGTAACTCTGCATGTTGTGATTCGCAGGTCCTCAAAATTGAATTAACAGGCCAAGACAACTGCCTGTGAGTAAGTTAGTAGGTGAGTAAGTATCTT
>JBGTEU010000639.1:0-23213 GCA_041747595.1 Bythopirellula sp. | reverse complement strand
AACTGAGCTCGACCTGCGAATCATGAGCCCCGCCCAGGAATAGCACCTTGGGACGCTCACCCCCCTGCTCAGATTGAAAGGACGCGCTTTCTGGCGACACGATGGGTCCTGACACCGCAAACTTTCTAAGTGTCGATTCGTAGTGGCTACGGACCACACGTCAGTCGTGGGGAAATCGCCGCTGCCTCTCTAATGATAGACCACAGTATAAGTTTCGTCATCATTTGTCACAAGTTTGACTTGGAGTTGCAGAATTCTGAAATGACTTGGTCACAAGAGGTTCTCGCTGTGTCGTCGTTGCGACAAAGTTAATGAAAAGTCAGTTTTGGGCTCATGCGGGAGTGAATTGGTAAAATCCCCCAAAAAATGAACTGCCCAAGCGCCGCAAGGTTTCGTACAATTCTGGGTCCCACCCGCCGAATGATCGGCCACTGAGTGCGATCAAATCGACACCCGCCTCGCCAGCTTGGCTTGCGGATTGCGCAACAAGCCGAGACATCCCGTTTTTAGAACCGACACCGACTAGGTATTTGCCACACATGGCCACCGCTGGACTCACATCAACCGCCCAATTACTCCGTAACGTGGCAATCATCGCGCACGTCGACCACGGCAAGACTACGCTCGTGGACAAGATGCTCATGCAGTCGGGCCAGTATCGCAACGAAGAACTGGCCAAACTCGCGGGGGGGCAGCACGGCCTCATCCTCGATTCTAACGATCTGGAGCGGGAACGCGGAATTACGATCCTCAGCAAAAACTGCGCTGTCCGCTACACGGCCGACAATGGCGAGACTTACCGCGTCAATTTAATTGACACCCCGGGCCATGCCGATTTCGGCGGCGAGGTCGAGCGCGTGCTGGGGATGGCGAGCGGCACGCTGCTCTTGGTGGATGCCTACGAAGGCCCCATGCCACAGACCAGGTTTGTCCTGCAAAAGTCGCTCATGCACAATCTGCGGCCGATCGTGGTGGTCAACAAAGTCGATCGCCCCGATGCCCGGCCGATTGAAGTCGTGAACGAAGTGTTCGACCTGCTGGTGGAAATGGATGCCCCCGACGAGGTGCTGGAATTTCCCGTGGTGTTTGCCTCGGCGCGGCAAGGTTGGGCCACGCTCGATCTCAACGAGCCGAGCGATTCGCTGCGGCCGTTGTTTGAAACCATTCTGCAGCACGTGCCGCCCCCGGAAGTCGGCCTCGAAGATGGCCCCGCGCGCTTGCAGGTCACCACGCTCGACTATTCGGACTACGTGGGCCGAATTGCAATCGGCCGAGTTCGCGAAGGGGTTCTGCGCCGTCGGCAACGCGTGCTGGTGATCGACCGCGACGGAAAACAATCCGAACGGCAAGTCGCCCAACTCTTGGGTTTTGAGGGGTTGGAACGCAAAGAAGTCGACAGCGTCCCCGCGGGCGACCTGTGTGCGATCGTGGGCCTTGAACCGATTGAAATCGGCGACACGGTGACCGACCTCACCTTTCCCGAGGCGCTTCCCGCCGTGACGATCGACGAGCCGACGCTGCACATGACGTTTCGTGTGAATGACGGGCCGTTTACCGGGCGCGAAGGAAAATTTCTTACGAGCCGCCAGTTGGGCGAGCGATTGCAACGCGAGCTGCGCTCGAATGTCGCGTTGCGCGTCGGACCGGGACCGAGCCAGGAGCAATTTCGCGTCTCGGGCCGTGGCTTGATGCACTTGGGCATCCTGATCGAGAACATGCGCCGCGAGGGATTTGAAATTTGCGTCGGCAAGCCGGAAGTGATTTTTCGCGACATCGACGGCGTTCGCAGCGAACCGATCGAACAGTTGGTGGTCGATTGTCCCGAGGCGTGCCAAAGCGCCGTGATGTCGCTGTTGGGAGACCGCCGCGCCAATCTCACCAAGATGACGCATCGCAAATCGGGGGGCTTCGTGCATCTCGAGTTCACGGTTCCCGCGCGTTCGTTGATGGGGCTCCGCAGCCGGATGCTCAACGCCACGCAAGGCGAGGCAATTTTGCACCACAATTTCTTGGGGTACGAACCGGTCCGTGGTGCGACCCCTAGCCGGCCCTTCGGTGTGTTGATCGCCAATGAGACCGGCATGGCCACGGCCTACGCCCTCGACGCCCTGTACGATCGGGGTGAATTTTTCATCCGCCCCGGCGATCAAGTTTATGAGGGCCAAGTCGTGGGCGAACATTGCCGCGCGGGGGATCTTGTGATCAACGTCGTGAAGGGCAAGAAGCTTACCAACATGCGTGCCTCGGGCAAAGACGACAACAGCCAGGTCCGCCCTGTGCGGACGATGTCGCTCGAAACGTGCCTCGAATACATCGAGGAGGACGAGGTCGTGGAAGTCACTCCCTCGACCGTGCGACTCCGCAAGATCATGCTCGTCGAGGCCGACCGCCGCCGGGTAGCCCGCCGTGCGGCCGACTGATTTCTTGGTTGGTCACTCATAGCCAACGTTGCGGTCGGCACATTCGGCACATTCGCCCCGGGTCGCTCCACCAATTTGGTGCCCTGGTGCAACCCGTCTAACCCCAAGAGCTATCCTTTTTCAGAGTTTCACCAGACTTTGGATATCAACCGGTGTGGGACGATTCGTCGGGGGCAAATTCAATGCAGTTCAGAAAGACACGGGAGCGAGTCCGGCAACGGCGCGGGCTCTCATTCCTTGAGTTCGTCGGCTGTTTCATGGCAATGGTCGGTGGCGTGATCCTGGGTTCCATGTATCTGGGAGTCGATCTCCAGAAGACGGCTGTCGGCGTGCTCGAACAGGCCCAGGTCGTCAACCCAGGATATTTTGAACAAGGCACCGCGACGGTGGAAACGGTTCCCACGGATGACGCAGAGGCCGTTGTGGAACTCGCTACCAGCGAACCATCCACCGACGTGCCTGCAACACCCCCCGAACAAAAATCTGAAACGGCACAAACGCGCGCCGAAGTCACGGCCGAGGAACGTCGCCTGGCCACGCGAGCCTATTGGGATCAATTGACCGAGTTCATGAAGGTGGAAGCACGGGGCCGGGTCAAAGAAGTCGGCAATCCCGAGCAATGGCAGCTTTACGATTATTTAACTCAGCGCAAGAACGGCCATCAGCAGGCGCTCGATTCTCTGGAGACCCTCGAAACATACGGCGTGGACGGGCGTTTATTGGATCACGGCAAACAAGTGACAACTTGGCATAAGTCGGGTGTGAAGCTGTTTGAATACGCGGTGTCGCTCTTGACCGATGGGCCTGGTGCCAAGATCAGCGGGCCGTTCGCCCAAAGTTGGCAGAGCGCCGCCACCCAGCTGCGGATGGAAGAGAATCTGGTCATCGAGCGGCACAAGGGCGTGGCCAATTATCTTGACCGCGAATTTGCCGAGGATGCGCCGTTCACGCCCGCGTTCCAAAAATAGTGGGCCATGAAATCGTTGCGAATCGCGTATCCACAAAATAAGATGGCACAGGGCGAGAGCCGCCCAGAAAATTTTAGACAAGGTTAAAATCATGCTTTCCGCAATCAGTCGTTCGTTTCTCGGTATGCTCGTCGTGCTTCAGGCGGTTCAGCCCGCGCTGGCAAGTGATTGGATGATCGCGTCCGACTCTTGCGGGTGTGAGCTGGAATACTCCTGTTGCGAGCCCTGGGTTGTCGAGAGTGAGCCCTGCGGCTGCGAGATGGAAACTCACCCTAGCGATGTGTGCGGAGGGGAAACTTCTCAGCCCGCATCAGACAAGACGGCAGAGCCGGTCCCCGCGGAGACGCAGAAGCCGGAAACGTTTGCCACACCACCCGCCGAGACGCCGGTTCCCACACTCGAAGAGCCGACCACCGAATTGCCGCCGGCGCCGATCGCCGTGCCCCAAACGCCCGCGATGCAGACGCCCGCGATGCAGACGCCTGCCACGGAATTGAACACCGAGGAGTCGAACTTCGAGGAGTTATTTCCTGGCCCCGCCCCCGAGCAGCAACGCGTGACACCCGATAGCCTGTTCGATGAGCCGGCGGCGGAAACCGAACCGGCAGAAACGGCGCCCGCCCCCTTTGCCGAGACCCCGGCAGACGAGACGACAAGCGCCGAAACCCCAACGACCGAGGACATGTTTGCCGAGCCTTCGCAAGAAGCCGCCGAAAGCACCGAAACGCCCGTAACCGAAGAGGCGGTGCCCGAGAGCGAAACGGAAGAACCCGCCACTGAATCGAATCCGCTCGACGATCTGTTTAGTTCCCCCGCCGTCGAGACGGAACACGAGCCACAAACCGAGCCACAGCCGGAAACCGAATCGGAAGAAACCGAGGAACTGCAATACGATGATCCATTTGGTCAACTCGAGTTCCGCGATTGGTCGGACCGAGCGGAAAACATAAGTTACCATGCCCGGTTGGTTCGCCTTTCGACCGAGGGAGTTTTTCTCGCCCAGTCGTCGGGGGAAATCATCGCGGTTCCGTTTTCGCAATTGAGCGATGCCGATCTCGGCTTCGTTCGCGAGCAAGTTCGCGCGCAACGCGCCTTGCTAGCACGTGCATCAACCGAATTGGCCGCGAATACCGCTCATTAATCGCCAGATTCCTGGTTGATCATGCTAGCGACCGCAGAGTCTGCGCGGATTTCCTGATTCAGCGCAGCGCGTCGAGTCGATGTTTCCCGAGTAGCCAGCCATCGGCTGGCAAACTTTTCTCGGGAAATCTTCCATGGATCCGGTGCTGTTAGGATTGGCTGCCCCCTCCGCTGCTAGAAGCGCGGGGAATCTGTTGCAGCGGACCCTCAGCGCCGTCGCGGAACCCTTTTCCGCGATTCTGCACACCGTGGCCGAATCGCTGGCCGCGGAAAACCAAAACCAATCAACCGCACAGGTCGGCGATCTCAACGCACAACTCAACGAGTTGCAATCGACTCTTGCTGGCGACATCCACCAGACACTCGCCGCGGCGGGGATCGACCTCACCGTGCCGATTGAGTTCCGCATTTCGCAGGTCGACGGCAGCCTGGAAGTGGTGGGCGATCATCCCCAACGGGCGCTTATCGAATCCGCACTCGCGGACAATCCCGATTTGGCTAACGATTTCAAGGAAGTGATCGCCTTGCGGCAGTTACTCGCTGCTGAGAAAACCGACCAAGAAGATTTCGACACTGTTGCCTTCGGCGAAGCGGATATCGACGAAATCACAGGCATGCTTTCAATTGACGAAGCCGGCGCGACGTTGGAATTCCACTAGTAGCTCATTGTCATCCTGAGAGAGTTCCGATCCGCCGGAGGCGGAAATGATCTAGGTTCAGGCCTCCAGCGGATTCCAGTGCGTGTGAAAGTTGAACCCAGATTCCTCAGTCGGCAAGCCTCCCTCGGAATGACATCTTTTATGGCGTGGCAATCAAACGCCGTGCCGCCGCATCTCCGCTGCGGACGCAATAAGGAATGCCGACCCCACGGTAACCGTTTCCAGCGAGGGCGAACCCTGGGATTTGTTCCGCGCGCTGTTCAATCGCATCCACCAATTGCATGTGGCCCACGTGATACTGCGGCATCTTCTCGTGCCACTTGGTGACGTCAGCGGCAAGCGGCTCGCCGTTGATCTTGAGGATCGCCCCGATCTCCGCGAGCGCGGTGCGGCGAATCTCCTCGTCGGAAAGATTCACCAATTCGGGCCGCAACGCCCCTCCCAGGAAAACACGAATGAGCACGGTATCCGCCGGCGCGCGGCCGGGGAACTTCACGCTCGAAAAACTCGCGGCGACAATGTCGCGGCCTTCGACCGCCGGAACGACAATACCAAAGCCGTCGAGCGGCCGGCCGATCTGTTCTTGGCGAAAGGCGAAACTCACCACCGCGCTGCTCGCGTACGAAATGCTCCCAAGCATTTCACCCAACGGCAGGTCGATTGTCTCGAGCAGCTTGGCCGCATGCGGCGTCGGTACGGCAATGACAATGCCCGCCAGCGGGCCGTGCGCCGTGCCATCGGCGAGCTCGAGTCGCCAAGCCGCATTTTCGCCCCGCGAGATTTTCGCCACGGCTTGATTCAAGTGAACACAATCGGCCGGCAATCGGCTCGCGAGCTCTTCAATCAACCGGCTCATGCCGCCGCGGAGCGTGACGAAACTGCCGTAACGGGCACCACTCGAAATCTCGGTTTCACTCGCGTCGCGGTGCCAGAGCGTGCCGTGCTTTCGCAACGTTTCAACCGCCTCGGGCATCGTGGCGGCGACGCTCAGCTTTCGGGCATCGGCGGTGTAAATCCCCGCGACCAGCGGTTCGACAATTCGCTCGAACGCTTCGCGGCCGAGTCGTTCCGTGGCAAAGTGGGCGAGGTTGTCGTCGAAACTTTGCGAATCGAGATCCGCGGGACGGCGGCGCCAGCGCTCGGCGAGCAATCGCATTTTCCCTCGCCAACCCAACAGCAGCGTTTTGAGAATTGGCCCCACCCGTTGCGGCCGGATCAGCACGAACCCTTCCGGCACACCGTGCAATTGATCACCTCGCAGGACCAACGCCCGGCGATTGTCGCGATTGGTCGGAATCAATTCGTCGCCCAGCCCCAACTCCTGACACAACTCGAGCGCCCACGGTTGCTTCGTGATAAAACTGTCGGCGCCCCGTTCGATGAGAAAATCGCCGTCGCGATGCGTCGCGAGCACGCCCCCCAGACGGTCCGAGCTTTCAAAGATTTCGACCCGAGCCACGGGCAAGAGCTGCCGCAGGCGATACGCCGCGGTGAGCCCAGAAATTCCACCCCCAACAACGGCAAATCGCGGCGGAGATACGTGCGGCGGAGTTTCGTGGGGTTGAGACAAGGTAATACCATACTGCAGAAACTTAGCCGCGGAGCTTGCTCCGCGTGTCAACGCGGAATCAGAACGCTATTCTGTCATCACTGCAGCAACGCTGTCCAGAACCATGCGTCACCGCAACATGCATAGCCGCGAGGCGAAGCGCAGCGCAGCCGAGCGGTCAGCGCAGCCTAGCGGGCGGTGTGTGCAAAGGCGCAAGAAAGAAACACGGCCGAGGCGGCCATGCTACGGAAGACCCGCGTGCCGACGTATCCAGTTTTTTACGGCGAAGCCGTTTGATCTGCTATGTCCGTTGCACTCTTAATCTCTTCCACACTGAGTCGGTCGACCCACTCGTGTCACTCCCCCTGCGTAGTCGCCGCTACAAGAAAACAGTCTCGTAGGATGGGTGCTCGCACCCACATTTTTTTTACGCATTGACATTTGTGGTGGGTGCAAGCACCCACCCTACAGTTCCCCGCGATCATACCCGTTTCGGCACCTCACGGAAAGAAAGGCACGGAACTGGTTTCCCGCCCCCGCCTTCGCGAGGGTAAACTCTTCGCGGAGACGACGGGAGCGCTGCGTTCACGCCGCCTGGCTATTCCCAGCCGCCACTTCACAGCTGAAGAAAAACCGCCTTCCTGGTTATTCGTCTGATTCGCGCCATTCGTGGTTCCCTTCCCCTCCGCGCCCTCTTTCTTCTGGCCATCGTCCACAGTCCTACAGTCCAATAGTCCCTGTTCTTCCGCTAAAAGCCGACAGCTTTTCTTGTAGAAATTGTGCCACGACTTATGCTAGGGTGCGATAGTGCGTGTACTCACGCCATTTGCCCAGCGCGCAAATTTGTTCATTGAAAACTTGAAAGACCGTTGACTAAAGACGGTAGATTATGGGACTGGAGTTGGCGTTCGACTCACAGAGTCCAGCCACAGTCTCGTGACCTACAGTCGAAAGTCCACAGTCCTCCCCAGGTCTGCGCTACCCCTGCGCGCTGCAGAAGACTTCCGCCCTCGCCCATCACTCCGAACTCCATTTGGCGGGCTCGGTTGGACCCCCAAAAACCTTGGCCGCTTCGGCAAATGTTGGCCGCTTCGAGAAAATCCCGAGGATTTTGAATTTGAACCCTGGCCCCTTCGAGAAAATACGGGGAATTCGTGAGAAACAATACTTTTGAACAACTTGGCCACGAAAACGCGCGGCCAACATGACCAAATTGGCCAAATTGGCAAAGTTGGACATGAGAAAAAACATGTTGCCAACCTGGACAACCTGAACAACCTGGACAAGCTCGAATATTCAGCCGCTGCGTTGGCCCTCGCGGTTCTTGGGAGGGGCTCGCGCCGGCTACCAGACTTTGCGGCCGGGGCGCCAGGGCCAGTAGGAATTCGGCTTTGCGCCGAATCGCCATTCCATGCCCCCGGTGAACGAGAAGTTGTTGAGTGTCTCGACCCCATCGGCTCCGAAGGCGAGGTTGTCGAGCACTTCGAGCCGCCACACCAGCCAGGGGAATTGATGGAATTCCACGCCCGTGCCGAAAGGCATCGTCATGAGATTGACGTTTTGCCGGATGTCGTTGTGGTCGGTGAAGTCGATCCGCGCGAGGCCCGCGCCGAGCAGTCCATAGGGCCGCACTTTGGAATCTCCCCAGGGATAGTACTTGAGATCGATGTCGCTGGCAAAATAACTGCCGTTGGGGGCTTCGGCGTCGGCCCCGGCGACGTCGGTATTGGGATTCGACCAGGCGAATCGCCATTCGAGTCCCCAGAAGTAATCGAAGTCAAAACCAATCCGCAGCCCCGCCAAGAGCTCGTTATTCATGTCGACCCGACCGGCGATCAGTTCATCCCCCAGCAGCGTGCCCAAAAACCAATCGACGTGGTAAGGACGGTTGAGCCAACTGGTGCCTTCCAGCGGAACCCCTTTGCCGGTGTGGCGACCCGACGTCGAAGAATGGCGAAAACCAAAATGGCGAACCCAGTCGATCGGTTTCACCGAAGGGTCGTTCCATTTCGCGGTGTTGTCTTCCATCTCGTCGCATTCGACGATCGGTTCCCACTTGTCGAACTTGGCGGCTTCGGGCGAGAGAAATTCGCGGTTTTCTTCGTCGAGCTTGAAATCGAACGACGAGGCATGGCCGCGCGATTGTTCGTCGAAGGGATCCCGTGCGAAACCCGGCGCGTTTCCGAGGAAGAGCCAAGCGATCGCGAGCGCAGCAACGAACATGCGACGAGCGCATACTTCATGCCGAGCTTGAACGCGATGCGCTTCCATGCGGATCATCACCATCGACCAAGAAGAGAAAAGTTTCTCGCGGTTCGACTCATGGCGAGCGGAACCGCGAGAAATGGGCGGGAATTATGGCGATGGCTGCCGTTGGTGTCAACGCGACCGCTATTTCACGCTAGCAGTATCGGCGACTTGCAGATTTTCGGCGGGCAACACCGATTGTTTGCCTGCTTCGGCTTGGGTTGCGGGCGGGGCCGCTATCACTTCGGCCGACACCGTCAGAGCCGCGTTGCGGTTGGGCCGATCGGTGGTGATCGTCACGGGGACCTTCACCGGGCCAGGCTGATCGCCGGGGCGGTAGGTGATCTCAACCAAGTGAAGTTGCTTCGATTCTTGACCGGTATTGAAGCTAAAACAATTGTCGCCACAGTTGACGTCGAGAATCTTGAAGGGCTTTTTGCCGCGAACCACCACTTTTCGCGTGACGGGTTCACCGGCCTTTACGTTGCCCAGGACCAACGTCTCGGGGGTAACAGAAATCTCGGGCACGACGTGCCCACCGACAAAGAGCGGAATCCGCTGGCTGTCGGCGCGTCGGTCGTTAGTGACCACGGTGAGTTGATCTTTGATGAATCCCGCGGGGACGTTGTCCTTGAGCCGCACGACCAGATTGTAATTCACCTTGCCGGAAGTGCGTGGGGCTTCATCCATTTCCACTTCGAAGTAATCATTGTCGTTTGTGATGTCGACGATCTTCCAATCCGCGCGGCCGGCGTAACTCACGTTAAGCCTCTGTTCGCGGATTTCACCTTCGTCGACTTTACCGAACTCAATGGCACCCGGAGAGAAGACCACGTCGCCCCGGATGTTGCCGTGGACGCGGACCTGAACCTCGGCCGGGAAGGGAGCGCCAAACGTGACCGTCAGCGTGGCCCCGTGCAGGCCCACGAAGGTGTGGGTATTGAACTTCGCCACAAGGTAGGCTTTTTCATAAGTGTTGATCGTGTTGTTTTCGATGGTCGGCGAAGTACAGCCGCAGCTGGAACGAACGCCGAGAATCTTCATCGGCTGCTTGTAAAGGTTGGTGATCTCGAAGCGATAAATCGTTTCGGCGCCACGTGCAACCGTGCCGAAGTCGTGTTCCATTTTGTTGAACATTTTCTCGGCCCACTCTTGAGCGGCGAGAGGTCCGAGTGCGAATTGGGCACAAACGACGAGAGCGAGAAAAACAGTGCGCAACATGGCAGTTGTCCCTGAAAAAAGTGAACGGCCTGATTGCGCAAATCCATTTGCAACGAGCATGTTCTAAAACTTTCCCTGCTAGCAAGCAGTACCTAATGAAGTGTAAGGCGTAGGGTAGTTTACCGCAGCAATTGTGTTTGAGCGACGAATCGAATTAACGAAAACTCCAATTTTCTTCTTTTTTGATCCCCTTTGGGTAGAGCAGTTCCGCAGGACGAAACATTGCAGTAGCCGTAGAATATAACGATTGCAAGGGGCATGCCGCCGGGTGAGATTATTGGGTCGACTTGTTCAATGTGCCCCCCTGCAATCTTCACACGCTTTGCTAGAATGCCCCCATCGGTCAAGGCGTTAGCCGTCGACCGGTTTTTTGTGTTGTCGTCAATTCCACGCCCAAGCGGGCCAAATAAGCCATTTCACCCACGTTCGCATGTCCGACTCCAGAAATGTTGCCATTATCGGGGTTGGTTTGATCGGCGGGTCCATTGGCCTTGCTTTACATAAGCGCGGCCTGACTGGAAATGTTACAGGGATCGGGCGAAAACAAGCCACCCTAGATAAAGCCCTGGCCGTGGGTGCCATCGACAAGGCCACCACCGACCTGGAACAAGGGGTTGCCGACGCGGAAATCGTGGTGGTCGCGACTCCCGTCGCGTCGATTGCCGAAGATGTGTGCCGTGCGATTGCCGCCGCCCCGCAGGCCATGCTGATAACCGACGCGGGAAGCACGAAAGAATTGATTTGCCACGCGGTCGACAAGCAATTGGTCGGAAAAGCCGGTCAGTTCGTCGGCAGCCATCCATTGGCGGGCGATCACCGCACCGGCCCCGAAAACGCCCGCGAAGATCTCTTCGAGGGCCGCACGGTCGTGGTTACCCCCACGAAAACCACTTCCGAGGAGGTGCTGGAAATCTCGCGGGAATTCTGGCAATCTTTGGGTGCCATGGTTCATGTCATGTCTCCTGCTGAGCATGACCAAGCCTTGGCGGCCACAAGCCATTTGCCACACCTTGTGGCTTCGGCCGTGGCGAAGACGACTCCCCAAGAATACCTGCCGCTTGCCGCGACCGGTTGGGCCGACACGACGCGCGTGGCCGCCGGCGACCCGGAATTGTGGATGCAGATTTTCAGCCAGAACTCCACGGCCATGCTGCCCGTGCTGGATCGGCTGATTATCCAACTTCAAGAAATGCGAAGCCAAATCAGCGGCGGCGATTGGTCCCTCCTGCAGAAAACCCTCCAACAAGCGAAGCAAATTCGAGATGCTTTGGGAAATTGATATTCACCCGCTTCCGGGGATGCCCGACCGCGATGCCGAGCGCGTAGCCGTCGTTGCGAAGGAATTGGGGATTGCGCGATCGCTCACGATTCATTCCGCGCGCGGCTTCTTGCTGGAAAGCGATGTTCTCTCTGCAAATGAAGCCGAGCGGCTGGCAAGCGAGCTATTTACCGATGGTACGGTCGAACGTTCGGTCGTGGCCCGTGTGGGGGATCCGACACTCGTTGCATCCCCGAATGGCAATAGTGCGTCGCTCTTGCAGGTACTTTTAAAGCCTGGTGTGATGGATCCCGTCGCCCAAAGCGCCGAAGCGGCAGTACGCGATTTTGGTTATTCGCTCACCGCGTTGCGCACTTTGCGGAAATATTGGGTTGATGGTGCGACCGACCAGCAACTTGCGGCGATCAGCACGCGGATTCTCGCCAATGATGCCATCGAGCAAACCATCGCGGGGCCCTTGTCCTTTGATCGACTGCAAGTGGGGAGTGACTACCAATTCCAACTCCAAACGGTTCCACTCAAGGACTTGGATGATGCCGGGCTCATGCGGCTGAGCCGCGAGGGGCAACTTTATCTGCAACTTGCCGAGATGCAAACGATTCATAAGCATTTTGCCGAATTGGGCCGCGAGCCGACCGACATTGAGTTGGAAACCCTCGCCCAAACATGGAGCGAACATTGCAGCCACAAGACCCTCGCGGGGCGGATCGCATACCGCGATGAGAGGGGCGAGCGGCAATTCGACAACATGCTCAAGGAAACGATTTTCGCTGCAACCACCGAATTGCGAAAACAGTGGGGTGACGACGATTGGTGCGTGAGCGTGTTTCGAGACAATGCGGGAATTGTTCGCTTCAACGAGGAGTTCAATATTTGTTTCAAGGTGGAGACGCATAACCACCCGTCGGCCCTTGAGCCCTACGGCGGGGCAAACACCGGCGTTGGAGGCGTGATCCGCGACACCATGGGCACCGGCATGGGTGCCAAGCCGATCTGCAACACTGATGTATTTTGTTTCGCCCCGCCCGATACCCCGACCAACAATTTGCCCCCTGGCGTGCTCAACCCCAAGCAGGTGATGCGCGGCGTCGTAAGTGGGGTCCGCGATTACGGCAACCGCATGGGGATTCCCACGGTGAATGGGGCCGTATATTTCGATCCTCGGTATTTGGGCAATCCGCTCGTCTACTGCGGCAACGTCGGTTTGATCCCAGCCGATAAATCGTTCAAACAAGTCCAGCCCGACGATTTCATCGTGAGCGTCGGGGGCCGTACGGGCCGCGATGGGATTCATGGCGCGACTTTTTCCAGCGCGGAGCTGACCCACGAGAGCGAATCGCTCTCCGGCGGTGCCGTGCAGATCGGCAATGCCGTCGAAGAGAAAAAAGTGCTCGACGTACTGCTCGCAATTCGGGACCGGGAACTTTACAGTGCCATAACAGATTGTGGAGCAGGCGGGTTCAGTAGTGCGGTCGGTGAAATGGGGGAAGAGATCGGGGCCGAGGTGTGGCTCGATCGTGCCCCGGTCAAATACGCGGGTTTATCGTACACCGAGATCTGGATTTCCGAAGCCCAGGAGCGGATGGTGCTCAGCGTGCCGCCAGAATCCTGGGAAGAATTGCACGCACTTTGCGCCGCCGAAGGGGTCGAAGCCACGGTCATTGGAAAGTTTGCTCCCACGAGACGGCTTGTGTTGAAATACGGCGAGCAGGTGGTCGGCGATCTCGCGATGGATTTGCTGCACAAGGGCCGCCCACCGGTGATTCGCTCGGCCAGTTACATGCCCCATGAAGTGCAGCCGCTTGAGATGCCAACGCTGGGGAGTAATCTCACCGCCGATTTATGCCGCATCTTGGGTAGCTACAACGTGGCGAGCAAGGAATGGATCATTCGCCAATACGACCACGAAGTGCAGGGTGGCAGTGTCGTGAAGCCGCTCGTGGGTGCCGAGCTTGATGGACCCAGCGACGCGGCGGTTGTGCGGCCCGTTCTGGATTCGCGACGGGGTGTGGTGATCGCCTGCGGCATGAACCCCCGTTATGGAGATCTCGATACCTATCACATGGCCGCCAGTGCCATCGACGAGGCGATCCGCAACTGCGTGGCCGTGGGGGCGGATCCGAGCCGTATCGCGCTCCTCGACAATTTCTGTTGGGGCGATTGCGAAAAGAGCGAAACCCTGGGCTCACTCGTTCGCGCGGCACTCGCCTGCCACGACTTGTCGCTCGTGTTAGAGACCCCCTTCATTAGCGGCAAGGACAGTCTCAACAACGAATTCAGCTTTGTCGATTCAACCGGAAAGAAGCAAACGATCGCGATTCCGCCGTCGCTCCTCATCAGCGCGATGGGACAAATCGACGACGTGTCGCAGGCCGTGACGATGGACCTCAAGCATTCCGATAGTTTGCTCTACCTCGTTGGCGAATCAAAAGACGAACTCGGCGGATCACATTTTGCACTGATACACGAGCTTGATGGGGGGCAAGTTCCCAAGGTCGATCCCAAGGTAGCCAAGCAAACTTTCGCCGCCTTGCACAATGCCATCAAAAAGGGCTTTGTTTGTGCTTGCCACGATTTGAGTGAAGGGGGCCTTGCGGTCGCCGCGGCCGAGATGTGCTTTGCCGGCGGCATTGGTGCGGCAATTGAACTCGCCAAGGTTCCCACGCGCGAACCGCTCTCACCCGTAAAATTGTTGTTTAGCGAGTCGAACACGCGTATCTTGTGCGAAGTTCGCCCCGAGCACGCTGACGAATTCGAAAAAAAATTGCTTGGCGTTTCCCACGCCTGCGTCGGACGCACACAAGCCGAGCCGCGGCTCCGCATCGCCGAAAAGCAAGAAGGGTCGCCGTGGATCAACGGGGAGCTTGCCACGTTGAAAAAAGCATGGAAAGAACCCCTCGCCTGGTAATCAATTTATTACGAAATCCAAAATCTGCATTCCGAAATTAAGAATGGCACAACCTCGAATCCTCATCCTGCGAGCCCCTGGCACGAATTGCGACGCGGAAACCGCGCATGCGTTTCGGCTGGCTGGCGGTACGCCCGAGGTTTTCCATCTCAATCGCTTCTTGGAATCGCCACAATTGGCGGCCGACTATCAGGTGCTCTGCATCCCAGGGGGGTTCAGCTACGGTGACGACGTGGCCGCCGGGCGAATTTTCGGCAATCAAATTCGCCATCACTTGGCGGACGCCCTCCGCGAATTTCGCGAGGAGGGCAAACTCGTTCTCGGCATATGCAACGGATTTCAAGTTCTCATTAAATCTGGGCTGCTCGACACGGATGACGCGAACGGCCCCGCAGCATCGCTCACTTGGAACGAATCGGGACGATTTATCGACCGCTGGGTCGGTTTGCAAACTTCGGGAAATCGCTGCGTCTTTTTGCAGGGGATCACCGAGTTGACACTGCCCAATGCCCATGCGGAGGGAAAATTTGTTGTCCGCGACGAGCAGTCACTCATGAAATTCGAGCAGAATGGCCAATTGGTCTTGCGCTATGCAAACGTTGCGGGGACAGTGGCACCTTACAATCCCAATGGTGCAGTTGCCGATGTTGCCGGTATGTGTGACATGACAGGTCGCGTTTTTGGTTTGATGCCCCATCCCGAGCGGTTTGTCGATTTCACACAGCATCCGCAGTGGACCCGTCGTGACGATCTGGGTGAAGGTGCCGGCCTCGCCGTATTTCGCAACGCCGTGCGGTATTTTTCTTGAGCCGCTAACTAAACCGCTTGTAGCGAGGTTCGACTTCCGGCTCTTCTTCTTCCGACAACGATTCGGAGAGCCACCAAGCAAACCTGCCAAGGACACGACAATAAACAAATAATCCCGCGAGTACAGCGGGTACGATGGCCAGAACCCATCCCGAAAGCAGGAGAGCTGCACAGGCAACGGCGGTCGCTCCAAGAATGATCGCCGACTCGATATAGAACAGCATCCAATGCGCCGGGCGAATCGCAACGCTTCCCCAAATTTTGGGAGAGAAGACACCCATCGGCGAACTCTCCTGAAAGGTCGAAAGCAAGAGAATCGGGAAGAGCAAAAGAAACGAGCCGCATGCCGCGGCAGTAAAATTCTGCCAAGAAACAAACCTTAACAAGGCAAATGCTGGAGCAAGACTCAGTGATAGCGTGAGGCCGATGTGCATCATCTCCATGAGGCCTTCGAAAAAGTAAGGACTCGGTGAAGCATGAAGTTTCTTATGGCCTTCAGAACTTTCGGCGACGATCGCGCACAGAATTGCCGCTGTAGGTCCATACCACAGGAGGCCGGTTAGAAAACCAAAGATTCTGCACATCAGAGCGAACATTTGCGAAAAGCCGCCTCCGGCTTGCATGATCACCGAATCGATAAGCAACCAGGCCACGCCCATTCCCGCCGCTGAAGTACCAACCCACCAGGTCGGCACCGGTTCTCTCCATAACATCGACCATATGCCGTGGATGGTCGGCAGCCGTGGCATCTTGGGCCGTTCTTCCTGACGTTTTTTAGCCGCGGCCTCCACCGCGATTTTGCTGACGCGTTTGAGTCGCTCGACATATTCAGGTGTGGCACTCGCGACGATTTGCTGTGCGGGGTCGAGTTGATATTCCTGACCTGCGGAGACGAGCGGCGACTTTTTTTCGGGTTCCTTCGGTGGTTCTTTGACCGTAGTCAACGCGCCGCAATCGGGGCATTTGAGTTGTCCTCCCACGTGCTTCGGCTCGGCGTACATCATGGTGTCGCACACTCGACAATAAACCCGAAACATCTTCGGTTGTGCCGCGCGGAGCTTTTCGGGATCGGGGGCCTTGTTGACTTCCCAAATGCCATACTGCTGCCCGTGCATAGCCGCCGGTTCGTGCCGCGGTTCCGGGGCCTTCGGTTTGGGAACGACGTTCAACGCACCGCAGTCGGTGCATTTGGCCTTCTTGCCGGCGTCCTTGCCGTGGGCAACCAACCGCGTGTCGCACACCCGGCACCAAAATTCGATGTAGGCGGGATCGACGACGCTCTGTGATTTCGTTGCCGGCTCTTCCTGCGGCAGGGGAACAATCAGAACCTTGCCGCATTGACCACAGCGACATTTTTTCCCCGCCTGCGCAGCATCATACGGAAGCGCGGCCTTACACCCATCGCAAACAAACAACCGAGTTGGCGATGGGGATGTCGACATGAGAGTAAGCCTTGTTTATCGTATTGTACTCATCGTCTACCCCAATCCGCTAATCCCGATTAATTGAGGAGTCCACTTGTCAGCCGATTTGTCTAACTGTTAGCATAATTTCATGTGGCAAGGGATTTATGGACATGATGCGGTGGAGGAGCAATTTCGGCGTAGCCTGCTGAGCGGTCGGCTTGCGTCGAGTTATCTGTTTCTCGGTCCGGCGGGCGTAGGGAAACGCTTGTTTGCTCTCAAGCTGGCGAAAGCGCTCCTTTGCCCCTACGCGGTCGATTCGGAGCTTGCTCCCTGCGGTCAGTGCGATTCTTGCCGACTGCTGGAATCCGGTACCCACCCCGACGTGGATATCGTCGGTTTGCCAGCTGGCAAGCGCGAGTTGTCGATCAATATTTTTCTGGGTGATCGCGAGCATCGCCATCAAGAGGGCCTCTGCCACAAAATTGGGTTGCGACCGATGATGGGCCGGCGGCGGGTCGCGATTATTGACGATGCCGACGGGCTCAACACGGAAAGTGCCAACTGTCTCCTAAAAACACTCGAAGAGCCGCCCCCCGGTGCGGTGCTGATTCTCATTGGCACGAACCGCAGCCGCCAGTTGCCCACGATTCTCTCCCGAACCCAGGTGGTTCGCTTCGACCCACTCTCTGTCGACGATTTGAGCCGCTTGTTGCTGGAGCAGGGCATCGTAACAACCGAATCGGAAGCGCGGGAACTCGCTGCCGCGGCAGATGGCAGCCTCCAACGAGCCACTGAAATGCTGGCCATTAACCTCGGCGAGTTCCGCGAACGGCTTAAGCGACAATTAATCGCCCCCATGCTGGATGGCAATCGGATGGTCGCCATCGTCTCGGACTTCGTCAGCGAAGGCGGGACCGAATCCGAGGCCAAACGGCAACGGATGCGTTCGGCATTTGATGCCGTGACCGAACATTTCACTAAGGTATTGCGAAATAGCGTCATTGTCGAAGACTCCGCAGCGCAGCCTGCGCAATCACGCGTTTTGGCTGCGCTAGATCGCTGTTTGTTGGCCGAGGAGGAGCTCGATCGCAATGCCAATCAAGCCACATTGCTTGAATGTTGGGTCGACGATCTTACACGGCTTCTCAATCCGGCAAGGGCTTAGGGGAAAGAATCCTAAAACTAAGTTGAATCCCCGGTTTCCAAAATGGCGTTCCTCCCGTACACTCGTTTCGATTGGCAGTGGAAGTCTCCTTAGCAAAGGCCGGATTTGGTCCTTGGTGCAATAATTGCGGTTCAATGAGCAGAAATGTCATGAACTTTTCTGGTCCTCCAGTCACGATTCTCCGTGCTAAGGTTTCTTGAAGATCTGGATGTTCCAACTTTGCGAAGTTCAGTTAGGAAATAGGTGACGTGGCTACGAGCTCAATTGTTTATTCTGTGCCCATAGTGGCGTTAGTCGCATTGGGATATGCCTTGTATCGAGCGCGTTGGGTCTATCGTCAGGACCCTGGCACCGAACGGATGCAACTGATCGGCAAGTGGATCTCCGATGGCGCGATGGCCTTCTTAGCGCGCGAATATCGCGCGTTGGCTATTTTTGTGGTTCTCGTGGCAATATTGCTAGGAGTCTCCAACTGGGCGATTGGCTCCTCGCAGAACACCAATGGTTTTATTGCGCTGTCGTTCGTTTTGGGTGCTTTCTGCTCCGGGCTGGCGGGATTTGTCGGCATGAAAACGGCCACGGCCGCTAACATGCGTACTGCCGCCGCTGCTCGCATAGGGCTCAACGATGCGCTGCAAGTCGCCTTCGCTGGCGGTTCGGTGATGGGGCTCTCCGTAGTAGGGCTGGCCTTGTTAGGGTTGGGCGGCTTGCTGATCGCTTTTCTCAAGATGTATCCCGATTCACTCGATGGCGGTGCGGCCACGATGTTGGTTCTGAATCTGCTTTCAGGATTCTCTTTGGGGGCCTCGTCGATTGCTCTGTTCGCTCGCGTCGGTGGGGGCATCTTTACCAAGGCGGCTGACGTGGGGGCTGACCTGGTCGGCAAAGTCGAGGAAGGGATCCCCGAGGACCATCCGCTCAATCCTGCCACGATTGCCGACAACGTCGGCGACAATGTGGGGGACGTGGCTGGCATGGGGGCCGACCTTTTCGAGTCGTATGTCGGCGCGATCATCTCCTCGATGATTCTCGGAGCCGTCTGGTTCGAGGGACTCGAAGCGGCTAAGGCCGGCGCTGGCATGAACGCTATTTTTCTTCCCTTGGTGGTGGCCGTCATTGGAATCATTGCCTCGATCTTTGGCTTTTTCTTCGTCAGTACTAAAGAAGGCGATGATCCGCAGAAGGGCCTCAATCGGGGCACTTTCTTCGCGGGGGCCCTCATGGTGTTGGGAACCTTGATAGCCATCAAAATGCTTGTGCCCGTGGGCGGGGTCGTCGTCGCGGACATGATTGCCGGCCAAATCACGTACCATTGGTGGGGCATCGCAGTCGCAGTTGTTGCTGGGCTCCTCTCGGGAATTTCCATAGGAATGATCACTGAGTGGTATACGGCCACGAATCGACCTCCCGTCGAGGCAATTGTCTATTCTTCTAAAACTGGTACGGCCACGACGATTATTCAAGGCATCTCGGTCGGCATGAACTCGACGACGTATCCGGTACTAGTAATCAGTGCCGCAATTTTAGTTGCTTTTCATTTTGCCGGCCTGTATGGCATCGCCATGGCAGCCTTGGGAATGTTGTCAACGATCGGCATTCAACTCGCCACGGATGCTTATGGACCCATCGCCGACAATGCGGGCGGGGTTGCCGAAATGTCCCGCCTAGGTCGCGAGGTTCGCAGCCGCACCGACAAACTCGACGCGGTGGGCAATACGACCGCAGCCATCGGTAAAGGCTTTGCGATTGGTTCGGCCGCGTTGACGGCTTTAAGTCTCACGGCGGCGTTTCTCACGAAAATGCAAGGGCGAGTCGACATCGATGCTGCCAATCCCTATGTTTTGGTCGGTCTGTTGATCGGGTGCATGTTGCCATTCCGATTTTCAGCGATGGCGATGCTTGCCGTTGGCAACGCCGCGCACGATATGATTGAGGAAGTCCGCCGCCAGTTCAACGAAATCGCTGAACTGCGACCGGCACTCAAGGCGGCCAATCGCGCCGAGAGCGAAGACCGAGATCCCACGCCCGAGGAAGATGCCATTATTCGCGCGGCTGACGGCAAGGCCGACTATTCCCACTGCGTCGACATCGCCACTCAAGCAGCGCTGCGCAAAATGCTCGCCCCGGGCCTCATGGCGGTGGTCACTCCCGTGGTGGTCGGGCTCATCTCGGTCCACATGCTGGGCGGGTTGCTAATCGGGGTGACGGTCTCCGGCGTATGCCTGGCGATTTTCCTCTCCAATGCCGGTGGTGCCTGGGACAACGCCAAGAAGCAGACCAAGGACGAAGGCGTCGCTAAGTGGGGCGACAGCTACGAAGAGATGCACAAAGCGACGGTCACGGGCGATACCGTGGGCGATCCTTTCAAGGATACCGCTGGCCCCTCGCTGAATATCCTCATAAAACTGATCAGCGTGGTGGCGATGATTATCGCTCCGTTGTTGTACGCCGTTCACTTTGGATGACCCGCGGGATTTGCCGACTCGTTCTCTCCAGGCCGCGGAGCCCCATTGCTTCTGGAATCCAAGTCGATGACCCGGACTTGCAGCAGCGGGCCTTTTGCCTAGAATAACCAGACATCCGCTGCCCCACGGCAATCGCTCCAGGAGAGGTGGCAGAGTGGTCGAATGCGCCGGTTTGCTAAATCGGTGACCGGGGAAACCTGGTTCGCAGGTTCGAATCCTGTCCTCTCCGCTTTTTCATGAACCCTCGCTTCGGCGAGGGTTTTTTATTGCGCGGTGGATCAGCGTCGGCTCAAAGCCCGTCTTTCCCGAGTTCTGACGAAGCGGACAAGCTTCAGATCGAAAATCCTCGAGAATCTCTCGAAGCGGCCAACATTTGCCGAAGCGGCCAAGGTTCAAGGGGGACTATGGGACGGTGGGACTATCGGACCATGGAACTGTGAGAGCGCGCAGCGGTAGCCCTGGCGATGGGACAGTCCTCAAGTCCAATCGCCCCTATGTCCGAAAGACCTCATCTTAAATTTTCAAAGAGCGGGTTTGCGCTTGGCAATGACATGAACAAATGGACACTATAGCACAAGGGGTGGCCAACTTCTAGAGGAAGCAACTGAGGTTCCAGGCAGGTTGTGCGATATCCTCGACTTGAGGCCCGCGTCTGGCCGGATTGCCGAGGACGCGCTGCGGGAAGTCGATTTGGCAAAGTCGGCTTGGCTTGAGGCCGCGCGGGCCGAAGGTAAACCGATTCCTGAACCGAAGTATCGCCCGCTCATCTATCAGGTGGATTGACGAAGCGAGAGAATGCAGCCGGCTTACGCCGGGCCGCTCGCCGTTGCTTGATCCTCAGGCGACTCAAACGCCGAAGGAATTATTCCGCGCTCGGCTCGGCGGGTGTCATTCCTGATTTATTCAAGATCTCTTTGGCTTGTTTGGCGGCGTAGGTCTCCGGGTAGTTTTTTATGATCCGCTCAAGCAGCGTCACCGCTTTCTTGCTGCTGGCTTTGTCTCTCTTACTGGCAAGCTCCCCGGCAGCAGCCAGGGCCTTTGCGGCGCGCAGTTCGGTGATGACCGCCGGATCGGCGCTCAACTTCTCGAGTTCTGCCGCTTCTTTCGTGGGCAAGGCATGGGGAGCGAAGTTTTGGGCCGTCCGGTTCAGCACGCTATAGCGTATCCATGCGTCCTCGGCGGGTGCCATCGATACGTGTTTGTCGATGCTTGCTTGCATGAGCTTATGGATGTAGCTCTGCATGTAGGCTGCGGTCTTGCGGACTTCCTGGGACTCGGATATTAGGCCCGACTGGATGGCCGGTGCCGCAGGCAACAGATCGCCAAATTCCAGGCGCCGCGCCGCGAAGTGCATCTCGGCGGGGACCTTTTCGTAGTTGAATTTCCAGGCGGCGCCTTGGGTGGCATGTTCGACCGTCATTGGAATGTCGTTCCACCAGCCCCACATGTAGCTCTGGTCGGGCTTGACCATCCGCACATCCATGATCCTGTCGAGACTGATGTCCACTTCACCACTGGCCGCTTCGAACGAGCGGTCGGGATCCACCAGCACGGGCCAACTCAATTGTAGTTCTTCGACGTATTTGGCAATCTCGCTCCGCTCGCAACCGGAATTGACCGCGATAAAGAGAACGGGTTGATCAGCAAACTTCGCAACTTCTTCCATCAACTTGGGCCACGCTTTCCGGCACTTGGGGCAGGTCTCTTCGAAGTACCAGAAGACGACCCCCTTGCCGGCCAGTTGTTCGTAAGTGAGCGGACTGCTGTTGATCCATTGCTCGGGATTCGAGGGCAAAGGCGGTGGATTCTCGGGTAAAGTGATGGCACCGGCCGCGGAGCAGAGCAGCCCGAAAGCGATGCTCAATCCAACAAAGGGCAACCAGAAACGATGCCGAGTAATGACAGTGCTCATGAACACCTCGAAAAGCCAGTAGGAAAAGTCAGAAGGCTTGTCAGGCTAATATAACTGTGGTGGAGTGAAAAAACTACCAGGGAGAATGGGGCTGGGAGAAGCGGATGCAGCTGGCTCACGCCTTGCCGACGCGCCTTGTTGGCGTCTCTTTCGGACCAGTTATCTGGGAAAAAACGTCCCTGCGTTGTAAGGTTTGGGCTGCCGCGGACACTAATTAGGCAGCAAGTGGAGTGAGGCTCTTTGAACACGACTGAACACGAAACGCGGTTCCGCCGATGGCTCGATGAGCACATGGGGTTGATCTTTAAGGTCGTGCGGTCGTTTGCCGATGGGGGGAGCGACGCGGATGACTTGCTGCAAGAGATCCTGCTGCAGATATGGCTGTCGCTGCCCAGTTTTCGGGCCGAGTCGAAAGAGACGACGTGGCTGTATCGGGTTGCGCTCAATACGGCACTCGCTTGGAAGCGCCGTGAGAGCGGCTTTCATAGTCGGCGACGACCGCTAGAGATGGTGGCCGACAGCATGGCGCCCAGCGAGAGCGGTTCGATGAGCGAAGCGCTTGCGCAACTTTATGAGGCGATTCGCGCGTTGCCGCCCGCCGACCGGGCGCTGATGCTGCTGCATTTCGATGGGATATCGTACAGCGAAATGGCCGAGGTGATCGGCATTTCGGAATCGAACGTGGGGGTGCGGCTCAATCGGATTAAGAAGAAGTTGACCGAGCAGTTGAAGGTGCCGAGCTATGAAGTTTGACGAGTTGCAACAAACCTGGCAATCGCAAGAGGCCGACGCGCTACCGCGCGTCAATGCGGACTTGCTGCTGAAACAAGTGCAGCGCAACCAACGAGATTTCCGAGCGTCTATCTTTCGTAGAGATTGTGGGGAGATAGGTGTAGCGTTGCTATTGCTGCCCGTGTGGATCTATATGGGCGTCACGATGGAGACGCCTTGGACGTGGTATCTGATGATACCGGCCCTGATTTGGATTGCAGGATTTATCGTGGTCTATCGACTGCTTCACAAGCAGGATCCCGTCCAGCCGGACGAAGGGTTGCTTCCTTGTGTGG